>JAZLHR010000001.1:0-5694 GCA_045616945.1 Lachnospiraceae bacterium
AAATTCATCGATTTCCCATACTAAAACCAAGCGTTTATCTACTGTGGGATTTACTTTGGGAATTTACGTCTTGTTTGCTGGGGGCATGATCGCGGGGATTTATGCCGCATGAGCAAAATATTTTTCTTGACAAAACAGTTCTACAAATGTAGTATAAAGGCGTGCACTACATTTGTAGAGGAGATGAATCCATGAACGACAATATACGCCGTCTGCCTGATGCGGAGCTGGAAGTCATGCAGGCTGTCTGGGCCTGCAAGTCCCCTGCTGCCAGAGCAGACATCGAAGCGATCCTTTATAAGACGCATCCGATGGCTATGACGACACTGCTGACGCTTCTTTCCCGCCTGTCCGAAAAAGGCTTCATCCGGATAGAGAAGGTCAGCCGCAGCTCACGGTATATCCCGACCGTAAGCCGGGAGGAATATCTTTCCTCCCAAAGCAGACGCTTCGTTGACAAGCTCTGCGGCGGCAGTATATCGACATTCGCCGCAGCTCTGTGCAGCAGCGGCTTGACAAAGGAGGAACTGGCAGAGCTGCGTGAGATGCTGGAAAGGGGCACGCTATGATGATCCTCCGTGGGATTTGGGCGCTCTTTCTCGCGGGATTTGTGGCCTATGCGTTCCGGCGCTCCTGGCAGTGGGAACACGGCGCCCCTCTGCCGGAGCCTGTTTTCGGCGGGGATAAACCGAGAACGAAAGAAACGGCCGTATGGCTGGATCCTTGTTTTCTTCCGCTGGTTCTGCTTGTCATTCTGATTGTTTTGGGAGCAGTGGACGGCGTGAAAGGCGTTGAGCGGTTTCTGTCTCTGTCGCTGGATGTGATGATTGTGATCAGCATTTATTTCCTGCTGCTCATTTTCCTGCTTCCTGTTTTCCGCAGATACTTCAGCGCCCGTGCCTGCGCTACGATGTGGATACTGCCGGTATTCCTGTTTTGGCAGGCGCATATTCTGTATCGGAACGCACCTGTGCCGCGCTTTGTTATCTGCATCCCCTCCGACATCCTCAAAGTGCTGTTTTTTGTATGGAGTGTCGGATTTGCCGTTGTATTTATCGGGAAATTTGTCTCCCATTTTATCTTCCGGCACAGGGTGATGTCTGCGTCCGTTCCTGTCAGGGATCCGGACGTGCAGGAACTCTTTGACCGGGAATTGAAGGCGCTCGAATACTACCGTCCCGTTCGCCTGGTGATAAGTTCCGCGGCGGCTGTCCCGTTCTCCATGGGAACGATGAAGCGGAACCGTGTGACGGTACTGCCGGACCGGGCGTTTTCGCAGCAGGAACTGGAGTTCATTTTCCGGCATGAGATCCACCATCTTCAAAGAGGAGATGTAAACAATAAGATCTTTTTTGCTTTCTGCCAGGCTCTCTGCTGGTTCAACCCACTGATTTGGGTGGCTGTCCGCAAGGCCAGTGATGACCTTGAACTTTCCTGCGACGAGATCGTTCTGGAGGGGACGGATGACAGGACACGGAAACAGTACGCGGAACTCCTTCTGAATACTGCCGGCCGCTCCGCAGGATTTACCACCTGCCTGTCTGCGGCGGCGGAGACCATGCGGTACCGTCTGAAAAATGCCGTGACTGTCCGCAAACGCCTTCCGGGAACTCTTATTATTTCTATCGCCATGTTCCTCTGCGTGATGTCCTACGGCACGATTGCCGTCAGCAATGAGAAGGGGACTGCGGCAGAGCTGATCATGGGGCCCTGCACCGCCGAAGATATCAGAGCTGTCTATTATGCCCCTGAGGACGGGACCCGGCTCGAAGAGGTTTTCGCATGGGACAGTGACGGACTGTTTTCATATCTTGCAGCTCTTGATGCAGAGCGGCTCAGCAGTGCAAACGAGATCAGCGGCATCGGAGGGCAGAAGGTCTCCGTGCTCATAAACCGCAGCGGCACGGCGGAATTGACCGTACATGATAAATATATCGAAGTATATGACTTCCATCGCGGACTGAATGCAGAGTACTATTATCTGCGTTCCGGGGCGGACTGGGATACAATCACCGGATATCTGGACTTTGATGCGGAAAGGCCGGTCGATTATTCGCAGCTTTGGCCGGAGATGCGGGTATATTTTGACGTTCCGGATCCGGAGGAACCGATCGTCGCCGTTCGCAGTAAGCTCCGAGTATGGGACACGGAAACCGGCGAGACACTGCGCGCTTACAGCAGCAGTGATTCGGCGGGCGGCCTGAGCGGTGTGTGCCCCGCCGAGGCACGGCTCGTGTTCGATCTGCCGGTATCGGAAATCACCGTCCGGATGAAAGAATGGAACTCCGATTCTCAGACAGCCATGGAACCGGATGTTCGGGAGGAATGCTTCTGTCTGCAGCTGGAAAGCCGCTCGGCTCACTATCAGGTCGATGTGATTTATGAACCGGACGAAGGCATTCAATACGAAGCTACCTATGTATTTGATGTGGAATGTCGAAACTGAAGCAAGCCCGCAGGCCATATGAACCTGCGGGCTTTATTTGTCGGCTGCGAGCGGGGCAGCCGGCTTTTTTGTTGTGTCAGGAAAATGTATGATGAAAAAAAGGAATAGATAATCCGTCAAATTTTAATAGACTATCGACAATTCTTTTTATCGAAGCCGTTTCTGCTTTGACAATATACATTTTGCACTCCCGACAAGCTTACAAATATAATTTGTGTCATTACACCGACGTTCCAACTTCGATCAGATTTCCGTCAAGGTCGTAAAAACGTACCACGCGCTGTCCCCACGAATGAGTCATAGGTAGGGTGACAAACTCCGTTTCCGGATAAAGCGTTTTCAGCTTTTCGTAAAAAGCATCCACATTTTCTTCCTCAAAATACAGCTCGCAGGCGTTGTTCTGCGGAATCACGTCCCTTCCGATAAAGCCGCGCCAATATTTTTCCTCCTGCAAAACAAGGCCGCCCGACAGTATTACGTTGCCGTCGTTATCCTGGAGTGTTTTAAGGCCGAAGAGGTTGTGATAATATTTCTCTGCTTTTTTTATATCTTTTACTACAATCAAAAATCCACTTAATTTCATAATCTATGATCTTCTTTCTGATTTGCCATTTCTTTGATTGCCGTTCCCATCGCAACGGCGCATACAAGTGGCGCTCCGTATTTCACGTCTGCAACGCAAACCGAGAGCGGTAGGAGGTACAGCAAAAGTCCCGAAAGCTTATTGCCGAATGAAT
The DNA here is from genome assembly GCA_045616945.1 of Lachnospiraceae bacterium. Lineage (GTDB taxonomy): Bacteria > Bacillota > Clostridia > Lachnospirales > Lachnospiraceae > UBA6987. The sequence continues at coordinate 3,184 of JAZLHR010000001.1, forward strand.
GCTCAATCGACATTTTGTGAGCCATCTTACTCGCAATCAGAATGCCGGTGATTTTTGTCACGGCGATAATCACAGTCCAAATCCAAATCCAAAGCGGAAGATTCAAGACCGGCAGGATTTTCACTGCATAGGAAAGTGCGAAAAACAAGTCCGCAATACTGTCGAGCATTGCACCCTTTTCGCTTTCCGTATGCAATTTTCGCGCAATAAAGCCGTCCAGCACGTCGGTCACGCCGCACAGCAGATAAAGCACCGCAAAGGGGACGGAAGACGGAGGAAACACAATCATCACAAGCGAAAACAGAATCCTGCTAACAGTGGTGATGTTTGCGATCACGGCGTTATTTCTTCCAGCGTTTCAGCGTCGGGAACAGTTTTTCGCAGTACGCCTTCATTTCCTCATTGGTCATACCCGCCTGCGCGCCGAACTGACTGCACATTTCGATGTATTCCTCCATCGCCACCTTGTCGATAAATTCGCCGTTCGTATAGCAGTATTTGCAATAATCTTCGTTGATACTGCCGTCAGCGTTAGAGCCAAAAACCTCCTCCGATTCCATCGGCATTCCGCAGCTTTGGCAGATTTTCAGATCTTCCTTTTTCTTGATCGGTACCCATATACCGCACTCATAATCCGGTGATTGCGGATTCATCGCAGAATAGATTTCAAGGGAGGACGAGCCGACTTCATACATCGTTTTTATGTTCGGTGCCCATTCGTTCCACACCCGCGTGTTGAGCGTCTGCAAAGACTGCGGGATCGGACCTTTTGCCGTGAAGATTGCCCAATCGCTTTCCGGGAAGGTGAAAAGATCACATCTCTCCGGCACATCACCGCCTTTGTAAAGACCGGCGATCCAATAGGAAAATCCGGCATCCCCGTCGGCACAAATGGCGTACATTCCGATGCCGTTTTCGAGGATCGCCGCTTCCACCGGCGTTTCTGGTTTCATTGTCTGCCAAAGACGGGCATATTTTTCGTTGTATTCCTTGTCCCAGAATTCCGGGCATTTCTTGTAGCCTTCATCGGGCGCGATTTCGGTGTGAAAACCGATAAAGGTAAGTTCTTTCTTATGTTCGTAGGTTATGTTCATTTCCATTCTCCAGGGGAATGTCCCTCTCTCGCTTATTCGATGATGACCTGCAGGGTCTCCATCGCCCTGAGTGCCGTCTGGTGTGTTTCTTCCGTTACGCAGGCACAGCATCCCGCGATGACGCGGATGACAGCCTCGGGGCAGAACGCCCTGACCAGACTGACATTGCTGAGGACGCAGATTCCGGTGCATACGCCCACAAATGTGATGTCCGCATCTTCGCCGCTGCCGCAGATCCGGCGGAGTGTTTCACCCAGCTCCACACTGCCGAAGGTGAGCTTATCGATGATCTGCGCGTCAGGATATTTCCGGCGTACTTCGTCCATGATGCCGGCTTCGATCTCCCAGCCGCGGCTGCCCCGGATGCAATGCTCCGCGGGAAGGCATCTGCCCTCGCGGGTACGGAGGTAATCGACAGGGTGCGTATCTCTGGTGAGGAAAAGCCGGTCATAGGACGCGGTTTTCAGATGTTCGATGATCGCGTCCGTGACAGCCGCGCAGCGCCCGTTTCCGAGCGGACCCGTGGTAAAATCGTTCTGCATATCAACGATAACAAGTATTTTTTCCATCGTACTGCCTCCTGCTATTATTCATCGTTCCGGTATATTCCGGAGCGAAGGGGCATCTGTTTCATATTCCCGGCTTATTTGCCCGCAGCCATGCGGAACGGGGCCGGTCACCCGTCCGGCATTTCCGTGAAAGCAGCCCTTGGAATATCATCAGACTGCAGACATATTCGTCCTTTTTTCCATCTTGTATATCCAAATCGTCGGCTTGTCCGACTGCACATTGTGTGCCAAAGAGCCCTTTCGGGGGCTTTTTGTTTTTTAGACCTGCTTCCTTGATTAATAAAATGGAGGTATCCCTTAGTCTTTCAAGCAACCGATCGGAATAACTAGAACGCCGTCTGGTCTTTGATAACCGTACTGTGTTCCCGTAATAACGATCTTCAAATCAGGGAGGCGCAGTTTTGCTTGTGTTTCTTTTTCATTATGAACTTTGATTAAATTTTCGATTTCAGTCAAATGCTTTGCGCCATCGTCAATATCAGCACTGCCGAGTTTGAATTCAATTAACGCATACCTTCCGTCCCTTAAATGCAGAACGCAGTCCGCTTCCAATCCGTAGCGATCTCTGTAATAGGACACTGTACCGCCATGCGCCGCTGAGTAAATTTTCAAATCGCGAATACAAAGTGTTTCAAAGATAAAGCCAAATGTTTTCAGATCAAGATTGAAATAATCGGGATTGACGCCAAGTGCAGCAACGACCAGCGAAGGATCAACAAACTCTTTTTTTGCAGTTGCCTGAATCGCGCTTTTTGATCTGATTGCCGGACACCATGCTTCAACATCTTGAATAACAAATAGCTTTTTCAATACATCCACATAATCATAAAAAGTAGAATCTGAAATAT
>JAZLHR010000002.1:0-20915 GCA_045616945.1 Lachnospiraceae bacterium
TTTCCTCGCACTCTTCAAAAAGAGCACCGCGGACTTACTGCCCGCTGTTTGAAAGGAAATTTTCAGGGTTGGAATGCATCATTTAATTGTCAAAGTGCTGTCCGTCTTTCCGGATCTGTCACCGCCGTTTTTCGCGGCGCAAGGGATAATATAACACTATGCCTTTCATTTGTCAACATTTTTTTCAAATTTTTTCTTTTTTTCTTCGCGTTAGTTTGTATTTCAATATCTTGTGTTTTCATGCCCGGAGAGACACAACCCATAGGGGCCGAAGCAGTGTCCCCTTCGCTCAGCAGGTCTGCCCTGCCGGGTATCCTTCAAACTTTTTTCGAAAGGACTTCTCATGGCCGGCCTGTCGGCGGGACGGAAAGTCCCTCTGATCCGTCCCCCGCCCATACCCCTTTCGGAAGATGTTGAGAATTCTTTTTCCGTATGGTAATATTTTAAGTCGGAGCGGCGCGGCCGCGAATCATGTTTGAGTCAGGAGTATTGTATGGCTTCCGAAAATTATAATGCCGGTGCAATCACCGTACTGGAGGGACTGGAAGCGGTCCGCCTCCGCCCCGGAATGTATATCGGTTCCACCGGTTCCAAAGGTCTGGTGCATCTGGTACACGAGATCGTCGATAATTCCGTGGACGAGCATTTGGCCGGTTACTGCAGCGAGATCTGCATCACCTTGCGCGCGGACGGCGGCGTTACCGTACAGGATAACGGCCGCGGCATTCCCGTGGATCTGCACGAAAAAGGCTATCCGGCCGAGCGTGTCATCATGACGACCCTTCATGCGGGCGGCAAATTCGACAACAGCAGCTACAAGGTCTCCGGCGGTCTGCACGGCGTGGGTTCCTCCGCGGTCAATGCCCTTTCCCGCGAAATGATCGTCGAGGTCATGCGCGACGGAAATATTTACCGCGACAGCTATGCGCAGGGCAAACCGACGCTGCGTCTGAAAAAAGGCGATCTTCTGCCTGTGACGGGCCGCAGCGATTCCACCGGCACCCGCATCACCTTCTGGCCCGATCCGCAGATCTTCGAAAGCGTAAAATTCAAAGCCGACGCCATCCGTGAGCGCCTGCACGAAACGGCTTACCTGAATCCCGCGCTGACACTTCGCTTCTTTAATGAAAGAGATGCAAAGCCCGAAGAGATCTTTCACGAACCCGGCGGCATCGCCGGACTGGCAGCCAAGCTGGCCGGGGAGGATGCGGAAGCCAAGCTGCTCGTTCCCGTAATCCCGCTCTCCGGCGAAAAGGACGGCGTCAAGGTCTCCATCGCATTCTGCTTCACCAGCAGCAGCGGTGACCGCGTCGCCAGCTTCTGCAACTGCATCAATACCGTCGAAGGCGGCACGCATGTGTTCGGCTTCAAGGGCGGTTTCGCCAAGGTGATCAACCAATATGCGCATGAATTGGGCATATTAAAGGATAAAGATTCGAATTTTTCAGGCAACGATACCCGCAACGGGATGGTTGCCGTCATTTCCGTGCAGCACCCCGCGCCCCGCTTTGAAGGGCAGACGAAGACCAAACTGGACAATCCCGATGCGCAGAATATCGTGACAGGCATCGTCAATACCGAGCTGCAGCACTATTTCGACCGGCATCTGGACGAGCTGAAAACCGTTATTTCCCGCGCGGAGCTGGCCGTACGCGTGCGCCGGGAAGAAGAAAAGATCAAGACCAACCTCGCCGACAAAAAATTTTCCTTCGAGGGCAACGGAAAGCTCTCGCGGCAGGAATCGAACGATCCCTCCCGGTGCGAGATCTTCATCGTCGAGGGCAGCAGTGCCGCCGGCAGCGCGAAAAACGGCCGTGACCGCCGCTACCAGGCGATCCTGCCCATCCGCGGCAAGATCATCAACAGCGAAAAGCAGACCACCGGCAAGGTGCTGGCCAACGAAGAGGTCCTGGCGATGGTCAATGCCCTCGGCTGCGGCTTCTCGCAGGGCTACGGCCAGGATTTCGATCTGGAAAAGCTGAAATATCATAAGATCATCATCATGTCCGATGCCGATGTGGACGGCGCGCATATTTCCACGCTGCTGCTCACTCTCTTCTATAATTTTATGCCGGAGCTGATCTATGCCGGGCATGTATACCGCGCGATGCCGCCGCTGTACAAAGTCGTCCCGAAAAAGGGAGAGGCGGAATATCTGTACGATGACCGTGCGCTGGAGGCGTACCGCAAAAAGCACCGCGATTTCGAGATCAGCCGTTTTAAGGGTCTGGGCGAAATGAGCGCCCAGCAGCTGTGGGAAACCACCATGAACCCCGCCACCCGCCGTTTGAAACAGATCACCCTGCAGGACGGCCTGGAGGCAACGAGTCTGACCGGCATTCTTATGGGCAGTGATGTGCCCGCCCGCCGCCAATATATCATCGATCACGCCGACAGCGCGGTGCTGGATATCTGACCGCCCGCCGCTTACCCTATTATCATCCGTGAGGTTTTTCCATGCCGAAAAAGAAATCCGAAGCGCTGCCCCCGGTGCAGGCGCCCGAAACCGTCATTCCCGTTGACTATTGCGACGAAATGTCCGCATCCTTCGTGGATTATTCCGTCAGTGTCATTACCGACCGTGCCCTGCCCGATGTGCGCGACGGCCTGAAGCCGGTCCACCGGCGCATCCTCTGGGCCATGCACAATCTGGGGCTGCATTCCAATACCCCGTACAAAAAATCCGCCCGTATCGTCGGTGAAGTCATGGGTAAATATCACCCCCACGGCGATTCTTCCTCCTACGGTGCAATGGTCCACATGGCCCAGGATTGGGTATATAACTATCCGCTGGTAGACGGTCACGGCAACTTCGGCTCCATCGAGGGCGACCAGGAAGCCGCGCAGCGCTACACCGAGGCCCGTCTTTCCGCCGCCGCGGAGGATATGCTGCTCGCGAATCTGAACAAAGACACCGTGGATTTCATCCCGAACTATGACGGCACGGAATCGGAGCCCGTCGTTCTGCCCGCCGCGGTGCCGAACATCCTCATTTCCGGTACCGAAGGGATCGCCGTCGGCATGGCAAGCAAGATGCCGACACACAACCTGGCCGAGGTCGTGAACGCCTGCTGCGCCCTGCTGGACAAGCCCAACCTGCCGGACGGCGAACTGCTGCGGTATATCCAGGGACCCGACTGGCCCACCGGCGGCACGGTCGTCAACCGGAGCGAGCTTGCGGAGATCTACCGCAGCGGCGCCGGCAAGATCCGCGTGCGCGGCAAAGTCCATGCGGAGCCGGGCCAGTACGGCAAGACCGAACTGGTCGTGACGGAGATTCCCGTGACCATGATCGGGGCCATCGACGGATTTATGGAAACGGTCGCGAACCTGATGCGCACCAAGGTCATGCCCGATGTCACCGATATCAAAAATTTCTCCGGCAAGGAAGGCATCAAGATCGTCATCGAGCTGCGTAAGGGTGCCGATGCGGAGCGCAATATCAACATCCTCTACAAGAAAGCCAAGCTGGAAGATACCTTCGGCTACAATGCGATGCTGCTTTCCGGCGGCGTCCCCTATCAGATGTCCCTGAAGCGCATCCTGACGGAGTTTCTGACCTTCTACCGTGAGACGCTGACCCGCAAATACAAGGCCCTGCTCGCCAAAGAACTGAAGAACGCGGAGATCAAGGAGGGCCTGCTGATCGCGGCCGACTGCATCGATACGATCATCGAGGCACTGCGCGGCAGCCGGGATGTCGCCACGGTCAAAAAATGCCTGACGAAGGGCGAGACCGCCGGCATTGCTTTCCGCACGAAAAGCGCCGCAAAACAAGCCGCCTCGTTCCGTTTCACCGAAGCTCAGGCCGATGCCATCCTGGCCATGCGTCTGCAGAGCCTGATCGGTCTGGAGATCGAAGCACTGACCAGGGAGCTGGAAAAGAGCAAAAAACTGATTGAAAACTACCGGGCTCTGCTCGGCACAAAATCCCGCATGACCGCGCAGATGAAGGCGGATATGCAGGCCGTCGGCAAGAAATTCGGCCGCCGCCGCCGGACCGAGCTGACCGATGCGGAAGCCGTCGTGCTGCAGGCGCCGGAAGTGAAGCCGGAAAAGGTATATGCGCTCGTGAACCGCTTCGGCTACATCAAGCTGATCGATGAAGCTACCCGGACGCGCAATGCCGCGGGCATCGAGACCGATTACCGCTTCTGCGAACCCGTGATGACAGACGGAAAGCTGGGCGTCGTTACCGATGCGGGCCAGTGCCACCAGATCCAGATAAGCAAAGTTCCGCTCGGCAAATATAACGACAAGGGCGTACCGCTCGAGACCGTCAGCCCCATGAGCGGCGAGGAGACCGCCGTGGCCCTTCTGTCCGATATGGATAAAAAAGCCAAGCTGACCCTTGCCTGCACCGACGGATACGTCAAGCGCATTATCCTGTCCGAACTCTTCACCGCCAGAAAAACCACAGCCATCCTGCGGCTCGGGGAAGGCAGCCGACTGCTGCTGGCCGGGCGCGGCAGCGGCTTCCTGGTCCTGACAGCCGCCTCCGGCTGCCGTCTCGCCTTCTCGCCGGAGGGTATCCCCGTTTCGAAGCGGGCTGCCGCGGGTGTGATCGGCATCAAGCTGGATGCCGGCGATACCGTCACCGAAGCGATATTTGCCGAAAAAGTCCCCGAAGCCGTCAAGGGCCGCCGGGGCGTCAAAGGAAAGAAATAAAAACCGCCTGAACGCGGCAATACAAACGGCCCCGCTTCCGTATCCCGGAGGCAGGGCCGCTCTTTGACGGGTACGATCCTGCGGCTCACTGCACGCCGGGGATCATCCCGAGTTCTACATATAAAGTATAATAGTCGTCATAAAGACCGAGCAGGGCATCCATACCGGGGTTGGTGCTGAAAGCCTTCTGCAGGACCACTTCCCAGGAGCCGTAATTCCCGAACAGATAGTCGGCGGTGGGGCCTTCTTCATTGCCGTACTTGGCCAGGTTGCTTTCCTTGGCAGCCTTCAGGCCTTCGGGGTTGTCCTTGTAGGATTCCAGGCGCAGGCGGTTGCGCTCCGCACTGATGGCGCGGGCCATTTCCTCGATGCTCTTGCCCTCGTCACGCATCTGATGCAGCATGGTATACATGCCTTCGATGCTCTTGTGATATTCGATACGTTCCTGACGGCCGCCTTCCACTACGGCGGGATCGGACCAGTCGAAGCTGCAATAGCTCTTCAAACCGCCCTCCGGGCTGGGTGCGAAGCCGTAAACAGCCTTCGGATCCTCTACGATATCCGCCATGGCGGTAGGATTCTCGCGAGGATCATGCTCATAGCGGAACGGTTCGGAAGCAGCAGAGGAAGATTCCGCAGGTGTTTCGGCAGGCGTTTCAGAGGAAGTCTCCTCAGAAGCTGTCTCGGAAGCCTCCTCAGAAGCTGTCTCGGAAGCCTCCGCAGAGGTCCCGGCAGGGCTTTCTTCCGGCGTTTGGCCCTCTGTCGGCTGCTCCGGCTTCCTGCCGCAGGCGCAGAGCATGCAGAGCGCCAGACTCAAAATGATTGCTGTCATTCGCTGTACTTTCATAATAACCTCCTATACTGCCTTATAGGGCAGCACGAGGCAGTATAGCACAATTCCGGAAATAAGCAATCTTTTTCCTTATTTTTATCAATATAGCCGCATTGAGACCATATTCGGGGTTGCACTGAGCGTCCACCAGTTATAGAATATCGGCTGTCCCGGCTCGTATTTGCCGCGGGCAGCTTCCAGCACCGGTTCTTCCAGTTCCGCAAGCTGTTCGGTCTCTCCGCCCAGATATTGCAGGATCCGTTTTTTCGCGTGCTCCAGGCGCTGCTTCAGACCGCCCAGGCGGATGTCCATCACATCAAAGCCGTGCGGCTTGTTTTCCCACATCCACCGTCTCTCAAGGGCTTCGTAAAAGGCGTCCAGACGGACCAGATTTTCGTCATACAGCGGCAGCAATGCCTGCAGAGCCGCCCGGTCTCCCGCCTGATACGCCCGCCGGGTCTTTACTCCGAGCTCGTATTTGACCTCCAGCAGCCGGCACAGACGGTACAAGCTCTCAAAGATCACACCGTAATCGGGGACGCTGCACATGGCCTCCAGCTTTTCCGCGCAGGCCGCATAGCGCGCCGCTTCGGTCCCGTTCACCGTACCGTCCATGAGGCCGGTGAAACAATCGTTATAGAGCATATATTTGTCCGGGTTCAGAGTGGTGCCGTCCGTGTTCGGCGTATCCGGCAGTTCTGCCAGCATAAAGCTGTCGTAGTCCAGTCCGAACAGTTCCCGGAAGCCGCGCTTTACTTCATCCGGATCTTCCTCCCCGCGGGCAAAGCATGCCAGACGGTACAGCTCCGGCAATGCCGAGAAGCGTGAACACTCGCCTCCGTCATCGCCCCACATCGTCGTAAAATAGTTTTTGACGCCGTGCTCCATACAGGAGCGCATGGCCGCCTCGGAGATCTCCCGGGAATAGGTCAGATGCGGCGCAAAGCCGGTCCAGGTCCAGGTGCCGCCTGCAAACCACACCGGATTCAGCTTTTGATAGTTCGCGATCCGCTCGTCATAATGCGCTTTGTCAGCGGAGTAATAATCCCAGTACACCAGCGTGACGTTCTGCGGGATCTTCGCCCGCAGGGCCTCATCATCCAGCCCTGCCGCGGTATTGCTGCCGTCTCCGGTCAGCTTGCAGAACATATCGCCCCACATCAGCAGCTCGTAGCCGTATTTCGCGGCGATCCCGGAAACGCGGTCCAGGTGTTTCAGCAGGATACCCATCCGGTCTTCCGTTCCGTGCTGCTTCCGGTATTTTCCGAGACCGATGAAGGCAGCCTCATCCATCCCGATATGCACCGTGCGGCTGAGAAAACATTCGTGCAGCGTGGCAAACATGTCTTCTATCAGGGCATAAACGGTGTCTTCTCCCACACAGAGGATATCATTGCAGTCCTTCATCCGGGAATATTCCGGCCAGCGCATGATCGCGTTCAGATGCGCCAGCGTCTGGATGCAGGGAACGAGCTCCACGTGATGCGCCGCGCCGTAGGCTGCCAGCTCCTTCAGTTCTTCCCGGCTGTAGCGTCCGCGCTGATGGCCGAAATACGGCTGATTCACGACCTCGTAAGTATCTTCGGTATAAAGCATCAGGAAATTGTAACCCATTTTTTCCAGTGCATCGATCATCCTCTTTACGGCCGGGACGTTCATCACCGCATTGCGGGACTGGTCCATCATCACGCCGAATCGTTCAAAACGGCATTGTTCCATACTGCATTCCTCCCTGCGTGTTTTCGTTCATAATCAGCCGGAAACGGCACGCACGGCGCAGTATTGCCCTCCCGCGCCCATGCCTCCGGCGGGTCCGCCGAAAAAAAGGAACCGGCAGACGAAGATCTTCCTGTATTATAGGAACAGCCGCTTTCACTGTCAATATCGCCCCTGCCCCCGAAGCACTGCCCGGCCGGCAGCGGAGCGATCTCCCTCCCCGCAGGACAGACGCCTGCAGGACAAGTGTTTTTGCAAAAGCACGAAAAAAGCGCTTGCATTTTGTTTCTTTCTGTGATACATTTGTCGCTGTTACGCGGCCATACCGACCGCGGGCTTTATTTTTTGGATAGATCACGGAGGTATTTCATGAATATCGTCTGTCTGGATATGGAAGGTGTGCTCACCCCGGAAATCTGGATCGCATTTGCGGAAAGGAGCGGCATCCCGGAACTGCGCCGCACGACGCGTGATGAGCCGGATTACAATAAGCTGATGAACTGGCGGCTGGCGATCCTGAAGGAACACGGTCTGGGCCTGCGGGAGATTCAGGAAGTCATCGCCGGGATCGACCCTCTTCCGGGTGCAAAAGAGTTTCTGGATGAGCTGCGTGCCGCGACCCAGGCGGTCATCCTCAGCGATACCTTCGATCAGTTTGCGCAGCCGCTGATAAAAAAGCTGAACTGGCCCAGCCTCTTCTGCAACAGCCTGGAGGTGGCTCCGGACGGCACTATCACCGGCTATAAAATGCGCTGCAGCCATTCCAAGCTGACCACCGTGCGCGCGCTGCAGTCCTGCGGCTTCGAAACCATCGCCTGCGGCGACAGCTTCAACGACCTGGAAATGATCCAGGCCGGCAAGGCGGGCTTCCTCTTCCGCACTACGGACGCCATCCGCGCCGCCTACCCGCAGATCCCCGCTTTTGAAGATTTCGGCGACCTGTTAGCCGCCATCAAGGCCGCCCTGTAAAAGGGCCGAAAGGAACTTCCTATGAAAATCGCATTGTTAGGCTACGGAACAGTCGGCAGAGGCACTGCCGATGCATTGGCTTTCCGGAAGGATATCGAGATCGCAAAGGTTCTCGACCTGCGCGATATCCCCGAGCTGGGAAGCCGCCTGGTCCACGATATCAACGACATCGTAAATGACCCCGATATCGAGCTGGTTGCCGAGCTGATGGGCGGCGAGCAGCCTGCCTGCCGCTTTGTTTCCGAAGCGCTGAATGCCGGCAAGCACATCGTCACCTCCAACAAATTGATGTTCTCCCTGCACTATGACGAGCTGCTGGCCCTGGCCCGGAAAAACGGCGTCATCGCCGCATTTTCCGCAACGGCAGGCGGCGGCATTCCCTGGCTGCTCAATCTGCTCCGCATGAAGCGCGTCGGAGAGATCCTGAGCGTAGGCGGCATCATGAACGGGACCACCAACTATATTCTCGACAATATGACCTCTCACGGCCGCCCCTTTGATGAGGTGCTGGCAGAGGCACAGAAGCTCGGCTATGCGGAGGCCGACCCCACCGCCGATATCGACGGACTGGATGTGAAGGCCAAGATTGCCCTTTCCTCCGACTGTGCCTGGGATGTGATGCTGGATCCCGCCGGCATCCCCGCCATGGGCATCCGCTATATCACCGCGGAAGACATCCGTACCTTCCGTGAGATGGGCCTGACCTGCAAGCTCATCGGCCGTGCCGAAAAAACGGAAAACGGCGTGGCAGCCTATGTGGAGCCTATGCTTTTCACCGCGGATGCGCCCGAAGCCGGTGTGGCCGGTGCGGGCAATATTATTTCCGCCGTATCTTCGACAGCCGGAAAGATGAGCTTTGCCGGCGGCGGCGCGGGACGCGGCTGCACGGGTGCCGCCGTGGCAGGAGATATCTGCGATATCGCGGAAGGCATCAGCCTCTTCCCTTCCGCCCGCTGCGAAAAACGCACGGCGGCCATGAACGAAGGCGTTGTACACCGCTATTATATCGATCTGGACGGGCAGACGGAGATCCGCGAAGCCGGTGTCCGGGAAATGAACGATTTCGTAAACAGCTGCCGCGCCGCCGGCCGGCGCATTTTTGCCGCAAGCTTTGCCTGAGACAGACAGCTTGACAATCAGGGGGGAAAATATTATGCTGAAGACCGCAAAATTCGGAGGAAGTTCTCTGGCAGCCGCCGAAGGCTTCCGCCATGTGAAGGCCATCCTGCAGGCAGATCCCGCCCGCCGCGCCGTAACCGTCAGCGCGCCGGGCAAACGCTTCAAGGGGGACAACAAGGTCACTGATCTGCTCTATCTTTTCTACGCACATATCAAATACGGCGTAGACTACCGCCCGGTATGGGATATCATCCGCGAGCGCTACCGTGCGATCGCAGCCGGACTGGAGCTGGATATCGACCTGGAAGGAATGTTCGCTGAGATCGAAAATGACCTGAAGGACGGCGCCGGAGAGGAATATCTGGTGTCCCGCGGCGAATATCTGAACGCCCGGCTCATGGCAGCCTGGCTCGGCTATGATTTTGCCGACGCAAAGGACTGCGTGTTCCTGAACTTTGACGACTCCGTCAATAAGGAAAAGACCTACGCGGCGATCCGCAGCCGCTTTTCCACCGCGAAGAACGGACTGGTCCTGCCGGGCTTTTACGGCAGCTACCCGGACGGGCGCATTGCTCTGATGAGCCGCGGCGGCAGCGATATCACCGGCGCCTTAATGGCAGCCGCGCTGGAGGCGGACATTTATGAGAACTGGACCGATGTTCCCGGCATCCTGATGGCGGATCCCGGCATCGTAAAGGACCCGCAGCCCATTCCGCAGATCACCTATACGGAACTGCGCGAGCTTTCCTATATGGGCGCCAAGGTCCTGCACGAAGCCTCCGTATTCCCGGTACGGGAAGCGGGCATCCCGCTCAATATCCGCGATACGGGCAATCCGGAGCATCCCGGCACCTTCATTGCCGAAAGCTTCGAGTGCGAAGAAAGCGGCAACTTCTTTATCACCGGCATCACGGGACGCAAGGATTACACGGTCCTGGATATCCGGTTGGAAAATATCGCCCGCAATACAGGCGCCTTCCGGGATGTCCTGAAGCTGTTTGAAAACTGCAAGATCGCTCTCGAACAGGTCAGCTCCGGCGTGGATGCCTTCTCCCTGATCGTCCAGGGATCGCAGCTGAAGCCCCATCGCTACGCCATCATCGCGGCGATCGAAGGGCTGTGCGGACAGGGCAGCGTCAAGGTCAGCGACGGCGTGTCGCTCATTGCCTGCGTATCCCGCAGCATGGTAAGCCGTCCCGGTATCTCCGGTCTCATTTTCGGCGCACTCGGCCGGGAAAAGATCAACATCCGCACGATCTCTCAGGATGCGGAAGAACTTTGCATCACCATCGGCGTAGCAGACGGCGATTTCGACCGGACCATCCGCACGCTTTATGACAGCTTTACAAGGAAAGGATGAATATCATGAAAGAATTTAAGGTTGCGGTCCTCGGCGCGACAGGTGCCGTCGGACAGGAAATGATGAAGATTTTGGCAGAGCGCAATTTCCCCGTGAAAGAGCTCGTTCCGCTGGCCAGCGCCAGAAGCGCCGGCAAAAAGCTGAACTTCCGCGGCGAAGAAGTCACCATTCAGGAAGCTGCACCCGCAGCCTTCCGCGGCTGTGATATCGTGCTCGGTGCCGCCGAAAACGATGTTTCCACGGCCCTTGCTCCCGCCATCAAGGAAGCGGGCGCCCTGTATATCGATAATTCCAGCGCGTTCCGTCTGTATCCCGAAGTACCGCTGGTCGTTCCGGAGATCAATGCCGCCGATGCGTTCAATCATCAGGGCATCATCGCCAATCCGAACTGCGTGACCATCATCGCGCTGACCGCTCTGGCTCCCATCGTTAAGCTGTCCCCTATCCAGACCCTTGTCGCCAGCAGCTATCAGGCTGTATCCGGTGCGGGCAAGGCCGGTCTGGTCGAACTGGAAGAACAGGTGCAGGCCTATGTAAAGGGCCAGCCGCTGGAAATCAAGGCCTTTGCACATCAGATCGCCTTCAACCTGATCCCCAAGATCGGCGGTATCGGCGAAAACGGCTTCTCCTCCGAGGAAATGAAGCTCCAGAATGAAGGCCGCAAGATCCTGCATCTGCCGGATATGAAGGTCTGCTGCACCTGCGTACGCGTGCCCTGCTTCCGCTCCCACGCGATCAGCATGCAGATCGTTACCGAAAAGAAGCTGGATCTGGACGAGGTGCGCAGCGCAGTTGCTGCCGGCGCCGGCCTGAAGCTGGTCGACAGCCCGAAGGAAGAGATCTATCCGATGCCTCTGGAAACCAGCGATCAGGATCTGGTCTATGTGGGCCGTATCCGCCGCGACCTGATCAATGAAAACGGCCTGGCTCTGTGGTGCTGCGGCGATCAGATCCGCAAGGGTGCCGCGACCAACGCCGTCCAGATTGCGGAGCTGTTCGTATGATGTACATCAGTACCAGAAATAAAAACAACCGCGTGTCCGCTTCCGAGGCCCTGCTGCAGGGTCTCGCCGCGGACGGCGGTCTTTTTGTTCCCGAGGAGATCCCCGCGGCCGGCATCGGCGAGCAGGAGCTGCTTTCTCTGGACTATGTGACTTTGACCGCGAAAATTCTCGACAAACTGCTCCCCGACCTCGGCTATGAAACCGTGCTTGCCTGTGTCCGCAGCGGATATGAAGGGAAATTCGATACGCCCGAGCCTCCGGCCCTCGTTCACGCGGGTGAGGCGGATTACCTGGAGCTGTATCACGGCCCTACCAGCGCCTTCAAGGATATGGCGCTCTGCCTCCTGCCGCATCTCATCGGTGCCGCGAAGGCCAAAAAGGGCATTACGAAGGAAACCGTTATCCTGACCGCGACCAGCGGCGATACCGGCAAGGCCGCTCTGGCCGGATTTGCGGATGTTCCCGGTACCCGGGTCGTCGTATTCTTCCCGGACGGAGGCGTCAGTGCCGTACAGCGGGCCCAGATGGTCACGCAGGAAGGTGATAATACCGCCGTCTGTGCCGTCCGCGGCAATTTTGACGATGCCCAGCGCGGCGTCAAGCAGGCCTTCCTGCAGATCCGCAGCGACGCATTCGACCTCAGCAGCGCCAACTCCATCAACATCGGACGTCTGGCCCCGCAGGTCGCCTATTACTTCTGGGCCTATGCGGAAATGGTCCGTCAGGGGCGCCTGACCTACGGCGAAGCCCTGAATTATACGGTCCCCACCGGCAATTTCGGAGATATCCTGGCCGGTTGGTTCGCAAAACAGATGGGGCTGCCGGTCGGCCGCCTTACCTGCGCCTCCAACCGCAACCGCGTTCTGACGGATTTCCTGACCACGGGCGTTTACAATGCCGCGCGGCCGTTCTTCCTGACCGCCTCGCCCTCTATGGATATTCTGGTCTCCAGCAACCTCGAACGGCTGCTCTTCTACGCCGCCGGGTGTGACGACGGCCTCATCCGCGGGCTGATGGCTCAGCTTTCCGCCGAAAAATGCTTCACCGCCACCGAAGCCATGATGGACTTCATCCGCCGCGACTTCGACTGTGCCTGCGCCGATGACGAAGAAAGCCTTGCTTACGCGGGCAAGATCTGGGCCAAAGACCGTTATTTGATGGATCCCCATACCGCCGTTGCAGCCGCCTGTGCGCCTGCCGGCAGAAATGTGATCCTTTCCACGGCCTCGCCTTATAAATTCGCCCCCGCCATCCTCGCCGCTATCGGCGAGCCGGTGCCGGAAGACGGTTTTGAAGCCATGGAACAGCTTGAAAAGGCGACCGGCGTGCCGGCGCCCGCTCCGCTGAAGGGGCTGAAATACAAGCCGGTCCGCCACAGGGATGTCTGCGGCATCGACGAGATCGTTGCCTATGCGCAGCACGCAGCCTCTGCCGAACATTGATACTATCTTCCCCAAAAGATGCGTTCCCCCCGCGGGGGCGCATCTTTTTTTCGTATCCGGGCATCCTTCCGGATGCGTTTTTCCGCTGGATATATTCTTCGCCCGGCGGTATAATCTCTCTGACATACTGATGATACCGGGCAGGGTGACCCCCGCCCCACAGGAGAAACGATGCAGGCTGAAACCTTAAGTGTATTTGAAAATGATTTCGTCACAGTCCGGGAAATGATGCTCCCGGCCGCAGACGGTACCCTTCTTTATACCGTCATTGCCGTCCCGCAGGGCGTTTCCGCGTGCCCTACGGTCATGGACCGCACGCCCTATGCCCACCGCGCCGAGCCGGGCACGGATCTGGCGGCCTCTTTTGAAGATGATATCCTGATCCGGGCAGGCTATGCGCGTGTGTCCCAGCACTGCCGCGGCTGCGGCTCCAGTGAGGGAGAGTGCATCCCCTTCCGGTACGAGGAAACCGACGGCGAGGCGCTGCTGGAGCATATCCGCCGGATGCCGCATTACGACGGTTCGATCTTCCTGGCGGGCGGGAGCTACAAGGCGCACCTGCTTTTCCCGCTGCTCCTGGACCCCGCGCCGGATATCAAAGGAGCTGTTTTATATGTTTCCTCCCCGGATTTCTATGCCCGCAACTACACCAACGGCATGAACCGCAAAGCCTCCGATGCCGCCTGGTGGCTGAAAACCATGCGCGGCGAAAGGCATCCGCTGAAAATGCCCGTAGAAGAAGCCATCGTCCGCCCGTACCGGGATGTTGCCCTGCGTGCGGCCGGAGAAGACTTCCCGCCTTACACGGATACGCTGCTGCACAATACACGGGATGACTTCTGGCTGCAGTGGCCGACGGATTTTGCGCAAAAGCTCCGTGTCCCGACGCTGTTTCTGGACGGCTGGTTCGACTTTTATACAGAAGAAATGTGCCGCCTGTGGGAAACGCTGAATCCGGCCATCCGTCCCTCCTGCTGCTTCATTATGGGTCCCTACGGCCACGGGATCAGCGTCAAAAAGGACCTGCACGACTATCCTTTCCCGAACGGGAACATGGCCCCGAAGGTCCGGATGGTCTTTGCGGACTGGTTCGACCATATCCTGACCGGCAAGCCCTTTGCCTACGGAACGCCCGGCCGATTCCGCTGCTACACGATCGGCGGCGACTGCTGGCACGAAACGGATATCAGCGCGGAAAAGCCCTTCCCCGGCCACGGGGCAGAAAATCCGCAGGTCTCCACTTTATCGCTGTATTTTTCTGAAAACGGTTATCTGCTCTCCACTTCTCCCGAAAGTGGTTCCGTTTCTTATCATTACGACCCCACCGACCCGCCTCGCGGGTTTGCGTTCTACCGGATGGCAAAGGCCTTTGCCCCGGGGAGCGTTCCGGGCGTTTTCAGCTTCTTCTCCGAACCGTTTGCCGAAGATACGGATTTCTTCGGCGCGGTGCGCTGGCACATGTCCGTACGTTCCGACTGCGAGGATACGGCCTTTTTCATGCGCCTGTATCTGGAAGAAAACGGCGAAGCATACAATCTGACCGAAACGGTGACGTCCCTTTCGCATATCTGCCCGGACTATGTGCCCGGCAGGGAATGCAGCTTCGGCCTGGCCTGCCATCCGATCGCTTTCCGGGTCAAAAAAGGCTGCCGGCTGCGGGCGGATATTTCCTCCGCTGCCGATAACTACCTGCCGCATGCGAATGTCCGCGGACATTTCGCACTGATCACCGAAACAAAGGAAGCCTGCAACACACTGCTTTTCGGAGAAAGCCGTCTGGAGCTTTTCCCCGCCCCGCAGGAACGGTAAGGAGGCCTTTTCATGCATTTTTCAACCGATTATACTCTGGAAAATTTCATCATCGGATCCGAATGGGACCGTCTGCCCGCCCCGGTACAGACCCGTCTGAAGGGATGCTTCATCGACCTGATGGGAGCCCTCGTCACCGGCAGCCGCAGCAAACAGTTTTCCGTGGGCCTGCAGCTGGCAGAACGCCTTTTCGGGCCGGGGGATATCCCCGTCATCGGCAGCCGCAGACGGTTCTCCTTCATCGGAGCGGCAGCGGCCATGGGACACAGCTCCAACGCCTTCGATATCGACGACGGCCACAACCTGATCCGTGCGCATCCCGGCACGGCAGTCATCGGCCCCGTGCTCGCGGAGGCTTATGCGAAAAATGTATCCCGCAATACCTTCCTGAACGCCCTGAACTGTGCCTATGAAGCATGTATCCGCGGCGGCGCGGCCATTATGGAAGCCTATCAGAATCCCCACAGCACCGGCACCTTCGGGCCGATGGGCATCGCAGCGGGCGTCGGCAAGCTGCGCGGCTATACTAAGGAACGGCTGAATAACGTGCTTTCCGTGGCGGATTTCAACGCACCCATCGTCCCCGGCTTCCGCAGCGTGGGATATCCCTCCATGAACAAGGACGGCGTCCCCTTCGGGGTGATGGTCGGCTGCCTGGCGCTGGAGGAAGATCTGTGCGGTTTCGAAGGCAGCAAGAATTTCCTGGAAGAAGATGTGCTGAAAAAATATCTGGACGGGCTGGGTGAGCGCTATGAGGTCATGAACCTGTATTTCAAGCCTTATCCCTGCTGCCGATGGACGCATGCCCCCATCGACGCCTGCCTGGAGCTGCTCCGCCAATACGATCTCCGGCCGGAGGATGTCGCCCATATCACGGTACGCACCTTTGAAAGAGCCACCGGGCTTTCCAGGATCATCCCCGCGACCGTGGATGAAGCGCAATACAATATCGCCTACCCGGTCGCCGCAGCCGTGGTACACGGCGGCTTCGGTCTGCCCGAGCTGACACCGGAAAGCTTCTCCGACCCGGCCGTGCTCGCCATGATGCAGAAGCTTTCCTTTGAAGTGGACGATGCCTTTGAGGAGGCCTTCCCCGGCAGGCGCTATGCTCAGGCCGAGCTGGAAACCAAAGACGGCCGCCGGCTGCTTTCCTCTGTCTGCGAGCCGCGCGGCGAAGCGGAGGAGCAGATCGGGCCGGATTGGCTGATCGAAAAATTCACCAGGCTGACCGGTCCGCTGCTGGCACAGGAAAACCGGCAGCGCTTCCTGACGCTGCTCATGGCCGAGGAGGACTGCCCGCTGCGGGAGCTGGCAGACACGATAAACGCAGGGCTTTCCCCTGCGGATTGAACGAAAAATGCCGGGAGACAAGGTCCTGCCCTACTGTCTCCCGGCACTGTTTTCCTTGACAAAACAAGAAAAAAAGAGTACGCTGACTCCGATGTCTGCCCGGTACGCAAGCAGTCGTCAAAGGAGGTTTGATATGAGCGTTCTTACAGGTATCGTACTAATCACAGCCATTGCCGGCGTTGTCGGAACGGGACTGGGCGGTATCGTCGGGGCCGTGCTGCGGCATGACTCTTCCAAGGCAGTCAGTCTTCTGCTTTCCTTTGCGGGCGGCGTCATGCTCGCCGTCGTTTGTTTTGATCTGATCCCCGAAGCCTTTCGTCCCGAGGGAGCCGCGCAGGATTTTTCCGTTTGGCTCGTCGCGGCCGGAATCGTCATAGGCTTCGGGACTGTTTTTTTACTGAACTGGCTGATCGACCGGAGTACGAACCCGGAAGTAGCACACGTGGACGATCCGAAACATCCCCGCACCGCCGACGCGCTGGACGAGCTGATCCACGCGGACCACTACTATGAACACCGCAAGGTAAACAACGAACTTTTTATTGCCGGGATCGTTATGGCCTTTGCCATCGCCCTGCACAATATGCCCGAAGGCATGGTCATCGGCGCGTCCTATGCAGGCAGTTCCGGCAGTGTCCTGACCGGCGGAGCAGGCTTTATCCTGGCCGTAGTCATCGGTCTGCACAATATTCCCGAAGGCATGGCCGTAGCGGTCCCGCTGATCTCCGGCGGGATGAACAAATGGAAGGCCATCGGCATCACGGCGCTTTCCGGCGCCCCCACCATCCTGGGTGCCGTCATCGGCTACTGTCTGGGTCTGCTCAGTCCTCTGTGGCTCTCGCTTTCCCTCAGCTTTGCGGGCGGCGCCATGCTCTATGTGGTTTTCGGCGAGCTGCTGCCGGAAGCATTCCTGATGTGGCGTTCCAAATCCCCTGCCATTCTGCTGCTCCTCGGCCTGCTCACGGGCATTTTCCTGGTCTATATCTGATCCTTCGGATCCCATACAAAACAGCCTGCCTGAACGCACGAGGCGTCCCGACAGGCTGTTTTCTTATTCAAACGGTATCACATCTCCTGCGGATAGCGGAGGCCCCACTGTTTCCGGATGGCATCTGTCAGCTCCAGGATGCGGACCGTATCCCGGTGCGGCATGGAGGGTGCCTCTATCAAACCCTTCCGGAGACATTCCGCACATTCCAGAAATTCGTACTCGTAGCCGGAGATCATAGGCGGTATATCTGCCCTCTGCACCTCCCGTCCGGAAGCGTCAAAACAGATGACGGAGGTGGGGTTGTTGACATTGTCCACCACGATATATCCGCGATCGCCCATGATCACGCCCTGACGGTCCGAACGGCACAGTACTCCGCTGGTCAGGGCTGCCGTTTTTCCGTCCCGGTAGATCAGATTCATCGCATTCCAGCCGTCCACGCCGCTTTCCAGCCGGACGCAGCTGCTCTCGATGCGCTCGATATCGTCACCGAAGCACATCACGGCAAAATTCAGCGGATAGACGCCTACATCCAGGAGCGCACCGCCGCCCAGCGAGGGCTCCACGATCCGCCTGTTCTGCACTACGGGGTAGAACAGGCTCGCATGCAGGGCCGTTACCCTGCCGATGCAGCCGCTTTCGATCATTTCGCGGATCAGCCTGCGGGAGGGCATATAGCGGGTCCAGATGGCTTCCGTACAGAATACGCCTGCCGCTTCCGCCTCCGCGAGCACTTCGCGTGCCTCGTCCGCGTTCAGGGTAAATGCCTTTTCGCAGATCATCGGCTTGCGGTAGCGGATGCACAGCCGCATATGTTCCGCATGCAGTGCATGCGGCGTGGCGATATAGACCAGATCCACCTTGCTGTCCTGCAGCATTTCCTCGTAGCTTCCGTAGGCCTTTTCAAAGCCGTTTGCAGCCCGGAAGGCCTCCGCCCGTGCGGGATCCCGCGATGCGACGGCGTAACAATGTACTTCCGGCATGCGGATCAGGGTTTTTGATACGGTCCCGGCGATCTTGCCCGCTCCGATTATCCCGATATTCATAAGCTTCCTCCTGCCCTTTTCAGATCAATATCCCGCTGCAATGATCGATCTCGTGCTGAATGATCTCCGCCGTCCAGCCCCGGAAGGGCTTGACCTGCGGTTTGAAATCCGCGTCGCGGTAGCGCACGATAATGCTCTGGAAACGGCGGCACTGACGTGCGCCGCTCAGGGACAGGCATCCCTCCGTCGCCGTATATTCCGCCGTCGCCTTGATGATGACCGGGTTGTACATCAGCAGATCCCGGCCGTTATTATCCACAACGATGATATTTTTCTTTTCGCCGATCATATTGGCGGCCAGGCCGACACATTCGCTGCGGTGCGCCTCCAGGGTATCCAGCAGATCCTGCGCGATCTGCGCATCGTCCTGCGTGGCCGGTTCGGATTTCTGTGCCAAAAATACGGGGTCGTGAACAATTTCCTTGATCATACTATTCTCCTTTGCCGAAAGGTCTGCGTCAGACCTCTTCTTGTTTCATTATACGAAGAAAGTGTACAAAACACAATGACGCGGATGCATAAAGATGTTTTCCAGCCGCCGGACAGAGCCGGCGAAGGCCGTCACGGCCCCGTTCAAAGAGCGGCGGCCGATTCGGGGGAAGCATCCGCCAGTACAAAATACAGTTCGATGCCGGAAAACTTGACCATATATTCGTTCGGAACAGGCTTGCCGAAGCTCCTCAGATCCAGCCGGATCTCCGCCGCTTCTCCCGGGCGGACCGTATATGTGTTCGCCGGTATATATTGCATTATTATCTTGAATTTCGAATAATAAGAGTTCCCTCTGCGTTCAAATAACGCAAAATCATCGGAGAGGTCAAGGGGCGCCTCCGCATGATTGACCACTCTCACGGTCAATATGCCGCCATCATATCCCACCGGATCCGCTTCCGCTTTTTCGGGGAAAAAGCCTTTGAATCCTGCCGGCTGCAGCGTAAGCGTTCCGCAGAAGCCGGGATTCTTATTCGGCTTGACGCTTATTCGAAGACTGTTGTTTTGAGACATCGACAGTGTAAAAACGGCTTCTCTGTCTTCAAACACGTAACGATATACCGCGCCTCCGTTTACCGCAGCGTAGGGGGTCATACCGGACGAAACGGGGCCGGAACACAGATCGTTCAGGACATCCATCAGCTCACCGGCCTTCTCTCCGGAAAAATACAGATCATAATCGGTCAGGATATGATCGTTCATATCAAAGGAGAGGCAACAGTCACAGTCGTGACCGCAAAAATTTCCTTTCGCCTGATAACTGAACATAAACGAATCCTTTATGCCCAGCTCGGCAGCCGTCCGTCCGAATTGACTCTTTAATTCCAAAACATTCTCAAACTTCATTTCTTTTTTTTCCCGGCCTTTTTCTTTCTGCGTGGGCACAGCGGTCTGCATCCCGCTGATGACACAGAAAGCTGCCGCACGGCGAGGTGTGGCAGCTCTCTTCATTATCGAATATAACAATATGAGCGGCCGTACCTTATGCGAGCGACGCCGCGATCACGGCCTTGATAGTATGCAGCCGGTTCTCTGCCTCGTCAAATGCGACGGAACGGGGACCTTCAAAGGCTTCGTCGGTCACTTCCATGCAGTCTATCCCGAATTTTTCGTAGATCTTCTGTCCGGTCGCGGTCTTCAGATCGTGGAACGCCGGCAGGCAGTGCATGAACCGGCATTGCGGTCCGGCCAGCTCCAGCAGTTCCTGCGTCACCCGGTAGGGGGTAAGATCCGCAATACGCTCCGCCCAGACTTCCTCCGGCTCGCCCATCGAAACCCAAACATCGGTATACAGGACATCTGCATCCTTCACGGCAAGCGCGGGATTGGAAATAAATTCCAGCACAGCGCCCGTTTCCGCGGCGATGGCGCGGCACTGCGCAATCAGCGCAGGATCCGGGAAATATTTTTCCGGCGCACAGGCAACGAAATGCATTCCCATCTTAGCGCAGCCGACCATAAGCGAATTGCCCATATTGTAGCGGGCATCGCCCATATAGACCAGCTTGATCCCCTGCAGCCTGCCGAAGATCTCACGCACCGTCAGGAAATCCGCCAGGATCTGCGTCGGGTGGAATTCATTGGTAAGTCCGTTCCAAACAGGGACTCCGGAATACTTCGCCAGATCTTCCACGATCTCCTGCCCGTAGCCGCGGTATTCGATCCCGTCGAACATCCGCCCCATCACACGGGCCGTATCGGCGATGCTTTCCTTATAGCCGATCTGTGAGCTTTTGGAATCTACGAAAACAGGGTGGATGCCCAGGTCCGCCGCGGCGACTTCAAAAGCGCAGCGCGTACGCGTACTGGTTTTTTCAAAAATGAGTGCGATGTTCTTTCCTTCGCACAGGCGGTGCGGAACACCGGCCTTCTTTTTATGCTTCAAATCCGCGGCCAGATCCAGCAGCCCGCCGATCTCTTCCGGGCTCAGGTCCAGCAGCTTCAAAAAGGATTTTCCGGTACGATTCATCATTTTCATCTCCTCGTATAATAGTTTTTGTAAGGTTAATAGTTACTCTTTATTCCTCTCAAAAAGAGGAAGAATGTCCCCCTCTAGGGGAGATCTCCCGCATCTTGACAATCGATCAATCGGCTTGGTAAAGCCCATGGTATAATTG
>JAZLHR010000003.1:0-2258 GCA_045616945.1 Lachnospiraceae bacterium
TTGTGACACTGCAGCAGCGTCTCGGCGGGGATGGTCTGAATGGAGTCCACGCTCCCTGCGATGGGCACGCGGACCGGATGCCGGTAAAACAGCGCCCGCATCAGATTCTCCCCCACCACGGAGTCGGGACTGTCATCGTACATTTTGATCTCCTGTGCGATGATGCCCCGTTCCTTTTCCACACTCTCCTCGGTATAGTATGGGGTGGAGACCATACGCAGCAGTGTGGCAAGATTCTCTTCAAAATGCCCGGTGCATTCCACATAGTATGCGGTCATGGCGTAACTTGTAAAGGCGTTGTTGCTGCCGCCGAATACGGCGAACTGCTGCATG
This sequence comes from Lachnospiraceae bacterium, assembly GCA_045616945.1. Taxonomy (GTDB): domain Bacteria; phylum Bacillota; class Clostridia; order Lachnospirales; family Lachnospiraceae; genus UBA6987. The sequence goes on from JAZLHR010000003.1 coordinate 334, forward strand.
GCGTTGCCCTCCGGCAGATCGAACATCTTGTGCTCCAGATAGTGCGCCACGCCCGCCGGGGTGTGGTACCGCACACCGTCCAGCGAATAGTCCATATCCACCGAGCCGAAGTTGGTGGTCATAAACGCATATTTTTTGGCAAAGCCCGGCTTTTCGATGACACGCACCGTCAGACCGTTGGGCAGGATCTGTTCAAAATAGTGTTCTCCCAGAACGGGAAAGTCTTTTCTGGTCATGCCTCTTCTCCCTTCAGGAAATACACCGTATCCAGCGTGATCTTCTGTGCGGCGCGGATGACGTCGTCTTTTGTGACACGGGCGACAGCCTCGGCCAACTGTTCGATGGTGCCGTCAAGACCGGTCACCGCCTGTCCCACATAAAAATCATCCAACTGTCCGGGGCTGTCCAGCGCCAGTTTCAGATCGGACAGCAGATAGCGTCTTGCGCTCTCCAGTTCGTCATCGGTGATCTCGCCCGCGCGGCACAGCGCAAGCTGGTGCAGGATCTCGGTCTTTGCCGTCTCAAACTTGTCGAATTCGATCCCGGCGTTGATTACCATCAGGCCCTTCGTCTTCTCGCAGGAGGAGCCGGCATAGTAACAGAGGCTCATCTCCTCACGTACCTTCAAAAACAGTTTGCTGGTGGCGCCGCCGCCGAAGATGGTGTTCATGACCATCAGCGCCGGATAGTCCGGATCCGCCGCTGCGCAGCCGGTGCGCAGACCCATGCAGAGTTTCCCCTGCGTCACATCCAGCGTTTCCGTGACCTCGCGCACCTGCAAAGCGGCGGGGACGACACAGGTCTCTGTCTGAACGAGTTCGCCGCGCGGCAGGTCTTTCAGATACCCGCGCAGAAGCGATGCCGCCTCGTCCGTCGATTTTCGCCCCATATAAAACAGTTCGACGCCGGATGTGGCAAGAATGTTCCGGTAGTGGGCATAGAGGTTTTCCGGCGTGACGCCGTCAAGATCTTCCGCGTCGCCGATGCGGAGCACGCGGTACGCCTCGTCCGCACACATAACAGACAGCATCCGGCTCACCGCGTAACTGCGCTTATTGTTGATCCGGGACGCGATGGCGTTTAACTGCACGCGCTTTTCGCTTTCAAAATAGTCTGCGCGGAAGCCGCCGTTTTCAAGGACGGGATGGAGCAGCAGTTCAAAAACGAACCGCATCACGCGGGCAAATATATCCTCGCCCACGAGGTCATCCTCGATGAAATCGGCATAGAAGCCCGTCATCTGTACCTCGCCCTTTTTCCGCAAAAGTGTCCCCACTGTGGCGCCGTACATCTCATCCAGTTCGTCGGAGATGGCCTTCATGGTGGGATACTGCTCGCTGCCGCGCAGAAGGATGCTGGGGAACAGCGCGTTTTTGCCCGCCTCTTCATGGCACAGCGGCCGCACGAAGTTGATGCTGAAGCAGCCCGTTTTGAATTTATCCGTCCGGATAGCCGTGAGAAACACGCCCGGCAACAGTTCTGTTCTGGTCTTCATACATACTCCCGTCGATTCATTGTGTATTGATTATGCTATTATACAGCATTTCCCGCAAAAAGTAAAACAGGACTTGTTATTCCAGCACATTTCATGTAAACTATAAAAGCAAATGCGTCACGCTTACGGAGGCACCCTTTTATGGAATGGATCGAAGTCACCATCAAAACCGCACCCGGCGCCGTGGATCTGGTCTGTGACCGGCTGACCGTGCTGGGCCACGACAGTTTTATCGTGGACGACACCGCGGCATTTGAAGATTTTCTGGAAAATAACCGGCAGTACTGGGACTATATCGACGAAGAACTGCAGCAGAAAATGCAGGGTCTTTCCCAGATCCGGCTGTATTTTGAAGCTACTCCCGATGTGCCCGAAACGGCGGCGCAGCTCACCGAGCAGCTTGCGGTGCTGCGGACGCAGTATCCCTCCG
>JAZLHR010000004.1:0-4595 GCA_045616945.1 Lachnospiraceae bacterium
GAAAAGCTGACAAGGTTTTCGATGTAAAAACTGATATTGCCGATCAGGGACTGGATACTGTCGATCAGCTGCGGGATCAGAGTCGCCAACAGGGTAGAGATCATCGCCAGCACTATGATGAACGTCAGGACGACCGATACAGCCCACCTGGCCTTCTCTTTTTTCAGGAAACGCAGGATACGGCTGTTAAAAAGGTTTGCCAGAGGCGTAACGATATAGGCAATGACAGCCCCCAGCACGACCGGCTGAAACAGGCCGAAAAAGTCAGACACAGCCCCTGTGATGGCTTTGATATTCGTCAAAAGGACGTAAAAGAGCACGCAGATACAGCCGGCAAGCGCATAAGCCTTCCAGCGAGGATCCATATTTTTCAGCCTCTTACGAAACATGCAAAGCCCCCCTTTGTTTTTCAGCAGTATATCATTTTGTCTGCGGAAGGTCAATTGCCGCAGTGAAAGAAGTCCGTATATCTCCGGCACTTTTTTCTGATACTCTTCTTCCCTCTTTCACGTTTTTTCAGTTTTTTTGAAAAACTTGTTGACAAAACACAGGGGATAGTGTACAATGCCGACCGTTGGCAAGAGCCATGCTGCTGTAGCTCAGTCGGTAGAGCGCATCCTTGGTAAGGATGAGGTCACCGGTACAAATCCGGTCAGCAGCTTTTTTTGTGCCCGAAAACAGGTCGGAAGTGCCTGGGCGCCGCAAAAAGCCACAATAAAATGATCTCCCTGCAGCCGAACCGGGCTTCAGGGAGATCATTTTTCATAGAGAGACTATCGGCTGCACTTTATTTCAGGACATACTCGATGCCGTCACCGACCGTATGGATGCCGTCGGAATCAATCTTTGTGTGATAGAAATAAAGGTCGATCGGCGGATAGCTGCTGTAAAGAGCCAGCTCATACCCCTCGCCGGTGCCGAGGTCTACATAGACTTCCGGATCCGCCTCCGTGGAATATGTACCGATGGTGTAGCTGTAGGACTTGCCGTTGATCACGACAATGCCGCCCTGACGGAACTCGATCGTGACATAGGTCTTGCCGCTTTCGGGGTTGGCCGCCTGCCATTCACCGAGGAATTTATCGGCGACCGAAGGTCCGTCCGCTTCGGGTTCCTTCCCGGGCTCTGCCTCCCAATCCGGCGCATAATCCGGTCTGTAAAGAGTCATCGGATAGCTGCTGTCGAGGATATCTTCCCCGTCAGGAGCGTTCAGAGTCAATTTTGCCTCCTCCGCGGTATATGCATAGCTCCGGGGCAGATCACTATCCGAATCGCCGTCCGTAAGAAGGAGCTTGCCTTCCTCAATATCATAGGTGCCGAAAGTACCGTAAGCGGAATAATAATCCAGGATGCTGGAAAAGCTGCCGCGGATGCACTGTTCGGCAGTGGTGCCGACGTAAGCGGTAAAGCAATCCGCCGTGTTAGTCACTTGATAGCTCGACAGCACCTGTTCCCAGGTCACATCGGGGTAACCGTTCTTGCGCAGGGTGTTCAGGACCATTTCCTGAAAGCTTGCATAAAAGCCGTTTTCCAGCATGGGAAGGCTGTTTTCCAGACGTTCCTCCAGCATGCTCATCACAGGCTGAAAAGCGAAGCTGCCATCGGTCTCTATGGTCAGGATCATGGGAACACAGAAGGATTTGCCGCCGCAAAGTTCGGTGAAATGGACCCTTTCATCGGACATCTGGTTCGCGAACATCTGGTAGAACATCTCCGTGATATCCATGTTATATGCCCAGTCGCCTAGAATCGGAGCGGCCATCAGATACCTCCGGATGTCTTCTGCGAATTCCTTTCCTGCCTCGTCATTTTCCAGACTGTCCAGAAGTTCCAGAGCCTCTTCAAACCGTTCATTCTCACACAGCCAATCTGCCAGATTTACCTTGGCATTATCGAACCAGACGCTGTCTGTTTCATCCCCAAAAGTTTTCAGGAGCTCCAGGGCCTCTTCAAACCGTTCATCCAGGCACAGTCCCTCCGCAAGAAGGGCCTTATATTTCAGCGTATCTTCTTCCGTGCAGAACCGTTTTATTGCGTCCAGGCAGGCTTCGATACCGTTTTCTCCGTCATACAGTTCTACCACCCACAGTTCAAATATCGCCTGATACAGTTCCTTTACTTCTTCACTGTCATCCAATGTCTTCAAAATATCCAGAGCGGCTTCATATTCCTGATTTAAGGCAGCCATTTTTTCCGCTACTAAGAGTTTATATTCCTGTTTCTTAACCAGGGCGTAGGTATCTACGATCCAAAGACACTTTTCGTAATCTTTCTCTTCAAAGAAAACATCTTCCACCCAATCCTCGAATGCGTCCTCGTAAAGCTCCAGACTGTCATCATCTGTCCGGCCCTCCAGAATCTTCAGGACTTCTTCATATTTATCTTCGTCATAATACTGTTCCGCACGGATCACGACCAGCGAATCCAGGTAAGCCGCAGCATCCATGTAATCCCTGATCTGCAAAAACAATTCTTCTGCCTCGTCAAAGCGCCCATCTTCATAGGCTTCCACAGCCTGCTTATAGAGGACCGCATCCAACATTTCCTTGACTTTTTTTCCGCTGCCTGCCTTTTTCAAAAGCTCTGTCGCGGCTTCAAAGTCCCCTTCTTCCATCTTTTCGACGGCTTCTTCGTAACAGCACGCCTCCAGAAGTTCCGCAGAATCCTCAAATCCTTCCTCTGCCAGTTCCTCCAGGATCGCGCGGGCTTTTGACCATTTTTTGCGGCCCATATAGTATTCCGCATCGCCGTAGTCGCATTTCTTCAAGAGCAGGGCACTGTCCTTGTAGTCCCCGAGCTCCTCCAGGATCTCACGTGCGCCGTCCCAGTCTTCTTCGGCGATCAGGGACTCCGCCGCTTTGTAATCACTCGCCGTGCAGGCTGTCAGCGCGGCTGCTAGGCAGAGCATCAGCAGAATTGCAGCTGTCTTTTTCATGGTAAATCCTCCTTCCGGATCGATACCCCAATCATAGTAGCTTTTTGTCCGGATTGCAACAGAAAACAGAAAGCCCTACAGAAAACCCTTTGTCATTTTTTTGAATAATTCGCTTGACAAATCGGCTGTTTTGAGATATGTTTCTGCAGTACGGCTGTTGCCGTAGTACACAGGGGCGATTAGCTCAGTCGGTAGAGCACTTGACTTTTAATCAAGTTGTCACGGGTTCAAATCCCGTATCGCTCATAAGAAAGAGAGGGCAGCATGTCCTCTCTTGTTTTTTATCCGGTTCACCGGACATTCCGGTCCGGTGACGTCCATTCTCAGGAGATCATATTCATGAACCATACCCGTCCCTATCCCTGCATCACCGTCAGCAAGAAGGCAGAGGCCTCCCTGCTGAGCGGCCATCCCTGGGTCTATGACACGGAGATCCTTTCCGTGGAGGGCACGCCCGAAAACGGCAGCCTGGCAGACGTCATCAGCCAGAAGGACCGTTATCTGGGCACCGGCTTTATCAGTGAAAGCTCCAAGATCCGGGTACGGCTCATCTCCCGCAACGCCAATGACCGTTTTGACGAAGCCTTTTGGGCAAGACGGCTCCGCTACGCCTGGGAATACCGCAAGACCGTCATGGGCGGCGATATCGGCGCCTGCCGCATCATCTTCGGAGAGGCGGATTGCTTCCCGGGCCTGACGGTGGACCGCTTCGGCAGCCTGCTCGTAACGCAGACGCTCTCCCTCGCCATGGAAAAAATGAAGCCGCTCCTCTTCCCCATGCTGGTCAGACTGCTGCGGGAAGACGGCCAGCAGATAGACGGTATCTTTGAGCGGAACGATGTGGGGCTGCGGCTCCATGAGGGTCTCGAAGAAAATAAGGGCTGGTTCCCGCTGCCCGGCGAAGCCGTACCGCAAAGCACCGTCACGGAGATCTGCGAAAACGGCATTTACTATTCCGTCGATGTGGAAAACGGCCAGAAAACAGGCTTTTTCCTGGATCAGAAATTCAACCGGCGCGCCGTCGCCCGGCTGGCTGTCGGCAAGCGCGTTCTGGACTGCTTCACCCATCCCGCCAGCTTCGCCCTCAATGCGCCCGCCGGCGGTGCCGCTCATGTCACGGCCGTGGATGTCAGCGAATCGGCCATCGCCATGGCCCGGAAGAATGCGGAGCGCAACGGACTTGCGGACCGCATGGATTTCGTGACGGCAGATGTTTTCGAACTCCTGCCCGCATTGGAGGAAAAGCACGGCGAGCCGTACGATTTCATCATTCTGGATCCGCCGGCCTTCACCAAGAGCCGCAAAACGACCGCCAATGCTCTCCGCGGCTACAAGGAGATCAACCTGCGGGCCATGAAGCTGCTGCCCCGCGGCGGTTATCTGGCCACCTGTTCCTGCAGCCATTTTGCCGACGAAGCACATTTCCGGGCCATGCTCGCATCCGCGGCGCAGGATGCCGGCGTGCAGCTCCGTCAGATAGAAGCCCGTCAGCAGGGAGCCGACCACCCGATCCTTTGGGGCGTTCCCGAGACTGACTATTTGAAATTTTTCCTGTTCCAAGTTGTTTGATTCCAGACTATTTTGAAACTGCGAGGAAAATTTTATGATTTACACATCTGTTGTGCAGCTGATCGGTCATACGCCTTTAGTGGAGGCGCTT
>JAZLHR010000005.1:0-4773 GCA_045616945.1 Lachnospiraceae bacterium
AGCCGATTGATCGATTGTCAAGATGCGGGAGATCTCCCCTAGAGGGGGACATTCTTCCCCTTTTTGAGAGGAATAAAGAGTAACTATTAACCTTACAAAAACTATTATACGAGGAGAAAAAATGCTGCAGAGTGATCAGAGAAATATTTCCATGGTAATGGATTTTTACGAGATGACGATGGCGAACGGCTATTTCCATAACGGGGAAGAAGAGTCTCTGGCCGCCTTTGACGTGTTTTTCCGCAGCAACCCGGACAATTCCGGCTATTCCATTTTTGCCGGTTTGGAGCAGATCATCGAATATATTCAGGACCTGCATTTTTCGGACGATGATATCGCCTATCTGCGTGCGCAGGGCCTTTTTTGCGAAGATTTTCTGAACTATTTGAAGGAATACCGGTTCCGGGGCAACATTTATGCGATGCCGGAAGGTACGATCATGTACCCGTATGAGCCGATTATGACGGTCGTTGCGCCTCTCATAGACGCACAGCTGATCGAAACGGCCATCCTTCTGCAGATCAACCATCAGTCCCTGATCGCGACCAAGACCAGCCGGATCGTTCGCGCCGCCAAAGGCAAGGCGGTTTCGGACTTCGGTGCCCGCCGGGCCCACAACGTGGATGCCGCGGTCTACGGTGCGCGGGCGGCTTATATCGGCGGGGCAGTCGGAACGGCCACGGTGCTGGCCGGGCAGATGTTCGGGATCCCGATCTCCGGGACCATGGCTCACAGCTGGGTGATGTTTTTCGATTCCGAGTATGAAGCCTTCCGGAAATACGCGGAGACGTATCCGGATATGACACTGCTGCTGGTAGATACCTACGATGTTCTGAAAAGCGGTGTTCCGAATGCGATCCGGGTCGCCAAAGAGGTCCTGGAGCCGATGGGCAAGCGCCTGAAGGGGATCCGGCTGGATTCCGGCGACCTGACGTATCTTTCACAGGCGGCCAGAAAGATGCTGGACGAGGCGGGACTCACGGACTGCAAGATTGTGGCCTCCAACAGTCTGGACGAATACACCATTCGCTCCCTGAATCAGCAGGGGGCCATGATCGACAGCTACGGTGTGGGCGAGAGGCTCATCACCTCCGCTACCAATCCTGTTTTCGGGGCTGTGTATAAGATCACAGCGGCGGAAAAGGACGGGAAAATGGTTCCGAAGATCAAGATCTCCGAGAGCCCCGAGAAGATCACCAATCCCGGCCTGAAAAAGATCTACCGTGTGTACAGTCAGGACGGCCACGCGGTCGCGGATTATCTGGTGACGGCGGAGGAGACCATCGATACCTCCGAGCCGGTCCGTTACGTAGATCCGCAGGCCTATTGGAAAAACCGCAGCTTCGAAAACTGCACCTTTAAGGAACTGCAGGTGCCGATCTTTTTGGAGGGCAAGCTGGTATATACCTGCCCGCCGCTGGAAGAGATCCGCGCCTATGTGAAGAAACAGCTGGACGAAGAAATCTGGAAGGAAGAACAGCGCTTTGAAAATCCTCACCCGCATTATTTCGACATGAGCCCGGCAATGTTTGAGCGGAAGATGAGTATGCTGTTTGAAAAAAGATGAAGAAGCTGGCTATATACGGGGGCACTTTCAATCCGCCCCACAAGGGACACAGGCGTGTTGCCGAAGCCGTTATGCGCGAGATCCGGCCGGATAAACTGCTGATCATTCCGGACCGCCTGCCGCCGCATAAGGAATTGGCTCCGGGCAGCCCTGCCGCGGAGAACAGGCTGCATCTTTGCGAGCTCTGTTTTGCCGATATCCCCGGCGTCGTCGTAGACGATCTGGAGCTGCAGAGACCCGGCAAAAGCTATACCAAAGATACGATCCGCCAGCTGACGGAGCAGTATCCCGGCTGGGAACTGTATCTGGTAGTCGGCTCCGACATGCTTCTGTCATTTACCGAATGGAACAGCTTTGAGTATATCCTGGAGCATGTGACGCTGATCTGCGTTTCGCGCCGGGTCGGCGACCGTCCGGCTCTGGAAGCCGCTGCGGAGCAGCTGCGGACACGGTACGGGGCGAAAGTCCGGATCCTGGACACCGAACCTCTGATGATCAGCTCCAGCGAGATCCGCAAACGCCTGCAGAGCGGCGAGGCAGACGATCTTTTGGTGCCGGCTGTCGCGGAGGCTATAAAAAAAAATAGTTTTTACAGGCGATAAGACCGAAAATCCGCGGAAACACTAAAAAAAGGCGGGGCAGATACAGCTGCCGGCCGCCGGTACATGAAAGAGGCAGGGCTTTGCGGCCCTGCCTCTTCGGGTATTTAAATCTCGTCTTCATGCAGACCGGTGACATTGATGTTCCGGTTGACCTTCGCATCGTAGGTGCCGGCTTTCATGATATCGACCAGATCCAGGCCAGTGACTTCCTTGACGGTTTCGATGGTTTTCGCCAGTACGCTGGGAACATAGCCGCCGACGGAGCTGACTCCGGTCCCGTCGCCTCCGGCGGAGCCGCCGTCGATGATGGTGACCTTGTCGATATTTTCCAGAGGCTTGGCGATGGCGCCGGCCATTTCGGGCAGGGCCTTGACAATCATTTCCATCATGGCCGCCTGACCGTATTTCTTCATGGCTTCCGCCTTCTTCTCCAGTGCTTCGGCTTCGGCAATACCCTTGGCTTCGATCGCCTTGGCTTCGGCTTCACCGATGGCCCGGATACCTTCTGCTTCCTTCGCCTTGGAGTACAGGGCGGCTTCCGCCTGCGCTCTCTGCGCTTCTGCGGCTTTTTCACGTTCGAACTTTTCAGCTTCGGCCTGCTTCTGACGTTCGTACAGATCGGCCTCTGCCTTTTGCTGGCGGGCGAAGCGCTCAGCCTCGGCCTTCTTCTTGATCTCGGCGTCCAGCGTCTGTTCGGTCACTTCTACGTCTTTTCTCTTCAGTTCGATCTCACGTTCCTGACGGGCGATGTTCGCGTTCGCGGAAGCGACCTCGATCGTGCGGCGCTGCTCCTGTTCCTGGATCTTGTAGGCTGCATCGGCAGCGGCCTGGCGGGTATCGGAGATCTGCTTCAGTTCGGCCTGCTTGATGCGCAGTTCGTTCTGCTTTGCGGCGATCTCGGTTTCGGCGGCTACCTGCGCCTCGTTGGCCAGGCGCTTGGCTTCGGCTTCGGCAATGGCTACATCCTTATCGGCCTGCGCCTTCGCGATGGAAGCGTCCTTCTGGATCTGCGACATATTGTCCTGACCGAGGGCAATGATGAGGCCCTTTTCGTCGTCGATCTTCTGAATGTTGCAGGAGATGATCTCCACGCCCAGGGCGTTCATATCGGTCTGGGCCTTGGACTGCACTTCATCACCGAATTTCTTACGGTCGGTGTTCAGTTCCTTCAGCTTAACGGTACCGATGATCTCACGCATGTTGCCCTGCAGGGAATCGGTGAGAGCCGTGGCGATGCTCTTTTCATCCATATTCAGGAAGTTGCGCATAGCCAGCTTGATGCCTTCCGGATCGGTCTTCAGTCTGACCTTGGCTACCGCGTCGATATCCACACCGATGAAATCCTGGGTGGGCACGTAGCCGTTCGTCTTGATATCGATACTGATCTGCTTCAGCAGGAGCGTATCTTTTCTTTCCAGGAAAGGCACCTTGATGCCGGCGCGGCCGATCAGGATTTTCGGATTTTTCTTCCAACCGGAGATGATATAGGCCTTGTCGGGCGGGGCTTTGACGTAACCGCTGGCAATGATACCGAGCAGAGCGACGACAGCTGCGATAATGATGATTGTGATGGGATCCATAGCTTTTCTCCTTTGCTGGTTGTGGGACGGGGCTTCGGGGCAGCTGCCCCTGCCTGTCCGGGTTGAAGGTAGTATACCGGAAAAAGCTGCCGGTAAAAAGCGGCGGATGTGCGGAATGCCGCGCCGTAATCCGCCGGGAAAAGCGGTTTACGGGCGCTTAAAAGCCGAGGTCTTCATTGATCAGAAGAACTTCAATATCGGCTCCGCTGGGCTTCTGCCACAGGATGCTCAGCCCCTTGCAGATGCGCTCCGGACTCTGGCACTCGTAGCAGCGGTCCGCCTTGAGCGCGCAAGGGGTCTTGCGCCCCAGCCGCTGCGCATTGAGCGGTGCGGCTACATTTTTCGCACGGTACAGGGCGGCTTCGCAGCTGGGCGCGATCTTGTTGCGCCCGGCGATCAGAAAGACTTTGCGGTGACCGTAAAAAACAGAAGAAATACGGTTGCAGGAACCGTCGATATTGACGATCTCGCCGGTTTCGGCGATCCCGTTGACGGAGCTGAGGTAGACATCCGCGGTGATCGCAGCGGTGCGCATTTCCGCGGGCGTTTTGCCGGGCAGGGGCTCCCAGTGCCAGAAAACGGTATTGTCCCCGCGCAGGTCTTTGGTGACGTCCAGCTGCTGCACGGTGAGGGAACCGCCGATACCGACCGTGGTACCGTGGATACTTGCCCGCAGATATTCCGCTGCCTGCGCGGCATTTTCAAATGCGCGGACGCCGTAGCCGAGTTTTTCCAGATTTTTCGATATGGTTTCAAACATAATGATTCCTCCTCGTCTGTTCTTCTGATGAAAGAGATGTGAGCCTTGCAATAAAGTGATTATAATACCCGGAAAAAAGTCACGCAAGTGAAAATGCGCCGCGGGCGCAGAAAACAGATATTTAGTAAATTCCCAAAGTAAATCCCACAGTAGGAATTAAAGTTGGATTTACTCTGGGGAATATTATGTCGTAGGATTTACCTTGGGAAATCATCCCATATTTATTTACGGAGGTACAATCCTATGACAAACAAATCCAACCCC
>JAZLHR010000006.1:0-12697 GCA_045616945.1 Lachnospiraceae bacterium
TTCGGTCCGACCTGCGCCCAGCTCTGTTTTTATGAGCAGGTCGACTGGGCTTAGGTGAGTTTTTTGCGCCTTGCCCGAAATGAGTAAAAAACATGCGAATCATTTCTCATCTAAGGCTTGACATATCACCGCTGGGCTTATGATCGTTTTCATTCGGTGGATTTTATAAAAATCGCTTCAGGCCTTTGGCAATGCCGAATAGGGTCCCTGCGGCACCGATTACTCCGATAACATCATCCAGACCGCTGTCATCGTTCAGATAGCTCTTCATTTGTTTTCGGAAGCTTTTCTTTGTAATTTCTTTGACTCGCTGACTGTTTGGGTATAGGGTTTTTAAAAGATTTTGAATCTCCTCGTTTTTTTTGGTCCATGCATTCAATTCGTGCTGTTCTTCGACGTCAACTTCTTCTCCATAGGCATCTTCACGGGAGTATTTCAATGACAGCAGAAAAAATTCAGTCAAAGTTTGTTCATCGTGGGGGATTTCGTACCGATAAATAAATTCCCCGACGGCTTCTCCCAACTGGTCATCGCTGACATCTTCTATGGTTCCGGGACGGGTTTTTCCGAAAAAACCGCGCACTGTCTGCGGTATCAGGCGTTGGCGGGTGCTTTCGCGGAATGTCTGCAGTTCTGTCAGAAAATTTTTCACTGAAGCGGCTGCTTTCTCTTCGGGGGAGATGTTTTTCGGCATTACTTGCACCGTGACCGGCGGGGACTGAATCACAGTCCTTTGCGGTTGATTCAGGACAAAACTGGTTCCGCAAAACTCACACGTGACAATGTCTGTTCCCTCTTTGACGGAGAGCCTGGCTCCGCAGCCGCTGCAAAGCATGGCGGTCATACCGGATGTCGGCTGGTACGCAGATCGCTGTACCGGATAGGCGACAGTTCTGGCCGGAGCGGGAGCCGCTGACGAAAAAGCAGCCCCGCTTTGCAGTGAGCCTATGGTTTTGGCACCGCAATACGGACAGAATGCAGCCGGATTATTCAACATTTTTCCGCAGCCGTTACAGAACATGAAGACTCCTTTCGCAATAAAAAACCCGTACGGATGAATTACCTTCACTCCGTTACGGGATTATAACAAAGATATGTGAGATCGGTTCCCACCGAATCGGGGGGGATTCTCCCGCCTCCTCAGGTTTCCTTCAGCACCAGCGTCCCCACATGATTTTTTTCCAAAAGCTGATTGATGCGGTCGAGTTCATACCGGTTGTCCGATATGGCCGAGATAATGATTGCGTCGCGTTTGACGCGGGCATACAAAGGCGGCATTTCGTACAGCTTCAGCGCACGGTTGATCTCCGGCAGGGAAAAATGAGCGCCGATGCACAGGCCCAGGATCAGGTCGCGGTTTTTTGTGTGCTTTTCCTCGCTGATGATCTTTTTTCCGTATGCCGTCAGCTTCAGATCTCCAAGTAGTTTTTTCTGCGTTATCTCTTTTTCCTTCAGGCGGTCAACGAAATACTCGTAAAAGGGGCGGGAAACCTCCGGCGCCATACTATCTTTATTTTCCTTGAAAAACCGCCCCAACTCTGAGGGGTGAGTGCTTTTCAAAGCATGATCCAGCCTTTCGGTGGTGGTTTGGTCGGGCCCCGCTGCCGGCTTGCCGCCGGGCTTTTTTGTGTTGTTTCCAAACATGGCTGCCTCCTTATGGCTGCGCTGCGGGATGGTAAAAAGCCCCTGCAAATTCCAATAGGATATAGTTTACGGTCAGCAGGAAGATTGTACCGACCACCAGTTTCCAGACTGTTTTTTGACATCCTTTTACAAAAGGCACTTTATCCCGGAAACCGTGATAATCCGTATACAGAAAGACGAGGGACAGGAAGGACCAGTACAGCGAGAGGCAGAAAAAGATCTCGCCGAAGTTTGGGCTGCCGGATGTCGGTATAAATAGTAAGACCAGACCGAGAAGCATGACGAAATACGCAAGCCCGGCAAGGAGCATTTTCCACCAGGTGAGGCTGCGGAAGCCGGGGAGACCGTGCTGCATCATATATCGCCGGAAGCCCCAGCGGCTGCCGGGACCGCCGATGCCGGCTGCAACGGCGCTGTCCTGCAGCTCTCTGCGCATTGCCTCGGCAGACTTGAAACGCTTTTCCGGGTCCATATGGGAGGCTTTCTCTACGATTCTGCGGCAGGCATCGTTTTCAGGCAGGCGGTCGCGGGGAAGTGCCCCGGTGAGCATCGTATTGAAAACGGCACCGAGCGCATATATGTCCGTCACCGGACTGCTGCTGCGGAAGCCGTATTGCTCCGGCGCGGCATAGCCGTGTGTGCCGATGAGCTCCGTATCGTAGCTTTCGCGGCCCCGGTCCTCCCGGGCGGCGTTGAAGTCGATCAGGTAGATCTCACCGCCCGGCGTGATCATGATATTGGCGGGCTTGATATCTCTGTGGATAATGGCGGGCTTGGCCCGGTGAAGGTCGGATACGATGCGGCAGAGCTGTTCGCAGAACACGAGCGCTTCGTAATCCGAATAGACGCGGCCGTTTTCCAGCACGGCTTCCAGAGTCATGCCGGGAATATACTGCTCCAGCACACACAGAATACCGTTCCGTTCGGAAACGGCCATGATCCGCGGCGTGCCTTCGATCGGCTTGGCCATCAGTCTTTCAAATATTTCTCGGTGATATACATCCAGGTACTTCAGCACATATAATTCCCCGCCGGCCTTTCGGCGCACCAGATAAACGCGGTGTTTTTCGTTCAGAACGCCGGCCATGGTATAGTCATCGAGACAGAAATCGGTTTGTGTCAAGGCGTTCTCCTTTCACGGAAAGCTGCCGCCGGGAAACGGCGGTGCGGGGCTATTTTGCAATGACTTTGCCGGCTCTGGCGGCCGGTTTTCCTTCTGCCCAGGCAAGGGCACCGCTCACATATACGCGGTCAAAGCCCACCGCTGTGCGGAACGGGTCGGTGTAGCTGCCGCGTTCTGCGGCGGTTTCGGGAGAGAAGATGACGATATCCGCAAAGAAGCCTTCTTTCAAAAGCCCCCGCTCCCGGAGCCCCAATATGGCAGCCGGGACAGATGTGAGTTTGGCAACGGCTTTTTCGGCGGACATCAGCTTTTCCTCGCGGACCAGCCGAAGGAAGGCCGCGGCACTGGATGTCGCACGGGGATGCGGCCTGCCTTTGCGGGCGCCGGTGACGAAATCCTGATTGGCACTGTCGGAAATGAGAGCCAGATCCTCCCGGGCCAGAAAACGCAATACATCGCTGCGGGAAGCCGCGTGATAAATGCCGGAAACCCGGGAGCGGCACGTAAGCATGATACGGCGGAAGGCCGCCGCTGCATCACAGCCGAAAAGGGCTGCCATCTCCTGCAGACTTTTGCCTTCCCAGTCAGTACAGACCCCGTAGGTATCGGCCAGCAGGATACCGGCGGGGCCTCCGTTTTTTTCTATCTGCGCGGAAACGCAGCCGCAGAACTGCTCCCAAATGGTATCGTCCGCGAAGCGGGCGGTTATTTCGTCATAGCTGCCTTTTTTAGCCCATGCGGGCAGCAGAAATCTGAGTCCGTTGCTGAAGGCGGTATAGGGGTAGGAATCCGCGGTGATGCGGCTCTCACGGCGGGCAGCGTCAAAGGCTGCCAGTGCCGCGCCTGCCTGTCCCCATTGTTTTTTCTCGCATACCTTGAAATGAGAAATGTGCAGGTGCGCACCGCTTTCTCTTGCAATGCGGCGGACTTCCTCAATGGCCTCCCATACGCTTTCGTCCTCATTGCGCATGTGCACGGTCACGATACCGTCAAATTCATTGACGACTCCTGCGAGCGCGATCAATTCGTCGGTTTCGCAGCACATACCGGGCATATATTCCAGACCGACCGAAAGACCGAGGGCTCCTGCCCGGATTTCTTCCCGCAGAATCCGTTCCATTTTTTCCAGCTCGTGTGCGGTCGGGACGGGGGCGTAAGGATTGTCCATGCAGAAGCGGCGCAGCGTTCCGTGGCCGATGAAGGTGCCGAAATTGGCTCCGAGGGGAATGGTCTTTAATTCCGCAAGCATTTCCTTCATGCGCAGGGAACGGACCCGGGGATCCTTCTGCGCGGTTTTCGGAACAGCCGAATCGCCGCAGTTGCCCCCGATATCCGTGGTGAAGCCCTGATGCAGCCGGCTTTCAAAGCCGGGCGCGTTCCAGGGAGCATAGTCGGAATGGGTATGCATATCAATAAAGCCCGGGGCAATGACCCTGCCTCCGGCGTCGACTTCGAGCTTGCCCTGCAGTGCAGTTCTGCTGATACAGGCGATTCTGTCGCCGGAGATCCCGACGGAGCCGTAAAAGGCCGGACTGCCGCTGCCGTCCATGATAAGACCGTTCTGCAATACCAAATCAAACATCTGAGGCCGCCTCCTGATGTTTTCGAGTCAAGGAGTATCCTAGCATCTGCAGGCCGGATAGTCAAATGCAGAAACGGGAAAGATGGTACCGGGAGCAAAAAGTTTTTCCGAAAAATGCGAAAAATCCCGCAGGCGCGGAATTAGTCCGGTGATTCGGATCTTTTTCCCGCCTGCAGGACCGTTGGATGGTTCCTGCGGGAACTATTTTCTGCGGGGAGAGATGTATTCCGCCGCCTCAAGCCGCAGCGGCCGGCCCTCTGCGAGACGGCAGCGGTATATCCCGCAATTTTCCGATCTGTAGTCGAAATAATCTTTTTGGGGGAGGGCGTACCGTTCCAGGATCGCCATGATCGTTCCGCCATGCACGACGAATACGGCCTGCCGGGCATCCTCCGCCCGCAGCCGCTCTGCCAGCGCGGCAAAGGCACTGCAGACCCGGGATGTGAATTCGGACCGGCTCTCCCCGCCGGGGCAGCGGCCCATACAGCCGCCCTCGACCCAGGCCCGGTAATCGGCGTCCTGTTCCATTTCCGCCGCACAGCGGTCTTCGAACCGGCCGAAATCCATTTCCCGGAAGTCTTCGACGGTGATCTGCTCCGCCTCCGGAAATAGGATCGAGGCGGTCTGTGCGCTGCGCCGCAGCGGCGTCACGAAGACCCGCTGACAGGAGAGGCCGCAGCCGGCCTGTTCGGCCTGCCGGATGCCTTCCTCGGAAAGAGGCTCGTCCGTACTGCCGATATAACGTCCGCGGCGGTTTCCCGCGGTCATTCCGTGGCGGATAAAATACAGTTCCATGCAAGCCTCCCGGTTTATTGCGGCAGCGTTCCTTTGATCACCTGCGGGATGCCGCAGACCAGACGTACGACGGCTTCGGCTTCCTTCGCCAGCAGGACGCACAGGCGTCCGGTGGCTTCCCGGGCAGCTCTGTCGCTCCGAAGCGCTGGGATGATGCCGCCGCCGACCTCGTTGCAGATCCCGACCTTTTTCCGCAGCAGGGCCGGCAGCAGACTGTCGGCGCAGGCAGGGTCGTCAAAAACGATCTTTTCCAGATGATCCAGCACGGGACAATCATCTGCCGCGGCACAGGAGATATCCTCCTCCGCATATCCGAGACTTTCGGCGAAGGCTTTTTTGCCTGCGCCTTCACTTCCGACGATCAATATCATATCATGCCTCCGATCTTATCCGCGAGGATACAAAACAGCAGCGCGGTCAGCTCAGTCAGAACATTCAGATGTCCGGCAAGATCTCCGGACATACCGCCGAACTGTTTTTCAGCCAGTCTCCCGGTCAGCAGCAGGCACAGGGCAGAGGCCGCCAGCCCCGCTGCCGCGTAGAGCGGACGGATGAGGCAGAGCCCGCCCAGGCACAGCACCATCCAGATCCCCAGAATCCGCGCGGAGGAAGCATCGGCTCCGTCGCGGAAAGCCGCCAGCAGTCCCGTGCGGCCCGCACCGCGGAAAACGGTCCCTCCGAAGGCTCCGGCACTGCGCGACAGGACCGGGATCACGAAGAACAAGCGATAGTCAGGGACACTGCAGCACGCGGCAAAGTACAGGAGCAGATAGGCGCCGCAGGCGATGACGGCGAAGGCCCCCGCGTGGGAATCCTTCATGATCTCGCGCTTGCGTTCCGGTTCCGCATGGCTGGCCAGGGCATCTGCCGTATCGCAGAAGCCGTCCAGATGGATCCCTCCCGAAAGAATCAGGGGCAGGACCGTGAGCAGAGCGCCGCGCAGTACGGGCTCCGCCCCAAGAAACACGCAGAGCCTCTCGCACCCGGCCATGAGAGCACCGATGACTGCCCCCACAAGAGGCAGCGCACAGAGCATGTAGCGCATGTTTTTCCGGTCCCAATCGGTCTTCGGCATAGGAAATACGGAAAACATGGAAAAAGACAGGCAAATCGAATTCCAGACGGTCTTCATTCCGGCAGAGCTCCTTTCAAAGGCAGCGGGATGCCGCAGACGAGCTCGCATACGGTATCCGCCATGGCAGCGAGCCCGATATTGATCCGGCCCATGGCTTCTATATAGGCAAGAGTACCTTCACTGTAACCGAGTCGGTCGCCGCCGACATCATTGGTGATGACGATCAGGTCTTCGCATTGCCCGGCGAGCGCTTTCACGCCCTGCAGAACGGCCTCGCAGGGATCGTGGATGCCGCCGTCCGCACCGAACATTTCGTTGGCGGTCAGGTTGCAGATACATTCCAGCAGGGCCGTGCCGCGCTGCGGAAGCCTGAGTCCGGCCAGATCGGTGTAGCGTTCGATCGTTTCAAAGCCCTTGCCTGCACGCAGGCGGCGGTGCCGCCGGATGCGGGCTTCCCCTTCCGGGCCGTAGGGCTGCATCGCCGCGATATAGAAGCGGGGCTGCGGGAGCCTTTCGCAAAGCTGCTCTGCATAGGCGCTTTTGCCGCAGGCCGAGCCGCCTGTCAGAAGGATCATCAAGGCGTTTCACCTCCGAGTTTTTCATACTGTTTTACGCCTGCCGCGGAAAAACGGGCAGAGCCGTGATATACCGCAAGCGCCATATCCAGCAGCGGCAGCAGGCATACTGCTCCGGTGCCCTCTCCCAGCTTCATATCCGCATACAGGATTGGGTGCAGCCCCAATTCGGCGGAGATCGCTTTTGCG
This sequence comes from Lachnospiraceae bacterium, assembly GCA_045616945.1. GTDB lineage: Bacteria > Bacillota > Clostridia > Lachnospirales > Lachnospiraceae > UBA6987. The sequence continues at coordinate 6,984 of JAZLHR010000006.1, forward strand.
GCCGGCTCGGCGGAGGAATGGCTGGGGAGCATGGCTGCTTTGCAGGCCGGGCAGAGTCTGGCGGCGATGAGTGCCGCGACGGAACTGATCAGACCGTCGATGATGACGGGGACCCTGTACAGTGCGCCGCCGATGAACATGCCTGTCATCCCGGCGATATCGAAGCCGCCCAGCTTCTGCAAAACGCCGAAAGGATCCGTCGGGGAGGGGGTGTTGACCTCGATCCCGCGCCGGATTGCCCGGATCTTGCGTTCCAGACCTGCATCTGAAAGCCCGGCGCCGCGCCCGGTCACTTCTGCGGGCGGCAGCCCCAGCAGTACGGAGGCGGCGGCACTGGAGGTGCTTGTATTGCCGATCCCCATTTCGCCGGTGATCAGGATATTGTATCCGAGCTCTTTATATTGCCGTACCAGGTCGATGCCGCAGCGGATGGCCGCATCGGTCTCTTCCTCCGTCATGGCCGGTCCGGCGGTAAAATTGCGTGTCCCGTCCGCGATATGCGGGCCGCCGACACCGGGGACCCGGGTCAGCATTCCCATATCGACGGGAAAAACATCCGCGCCCGCGGCAGCGGACATCCGGCAGACGGACGATTTTTTCCGCAGGATCTGCCCGGCCATGATAGCCGTCACGGAGGCATCCGTCTGAGTGACACCCTCCGCGACTACGCCGTTGTCGGCACAGAGCACCAGGACTGCGCGTTTGTCGGGACGGACATCGGCGCTGCCGGTCAATGCGGCGATCCGGATGACCATCGTTTCCAGCTGCCCCAGACCCTGCAGAGGCTTGGCTATGGAATCCCAGCGGCGGCTCGCCTCGGCTGCGGCCGCGGCATCCGGCAGAGGGATCCTTTGGTTCAGTTCGGTAAAATCCGTTTTCACGGTATATCCTCCTTCGCTTCCATACCGGGAGCGCTGTCTTCATCGGTCCATTCCGAAAGCAGCGAGCGCATCCAGGAACCGACATCCATCCCGTATACACGGTTCAGATTGCCGGGGGTCATGACATCCCGCAGCGGACCGGCAGCCGCGGCTTTTCCCTGCCGGAGCAGGACCGCATGTGTCCCGTAGCGTCTGGCCAGGGAAAGATCGTGCACCACGGAAATGACAGCCCGGCCGGGCTGCCGGAGCCATGTGCCGATCAGTGAGAAGATTTGTTTTTGATAGATCAGATCCAGGTGATTGGTGGGTTCGTCGAGAAGCAGCACCTGCGGATCCTGCGCCAGGACCTGCGCGAGAAAGGTTCGCTGCAGTTCGCCGCCGGAAAGCGTCAGAACGGATTGGAGGCGCTGCTTTGTCAGGCCGGTCAGCTCCAATGCCTGCGCAACGGCGGCATCATCGTCGCTCCGTGTGCCGTGAAGGAAGCCCTTTGAACGGGAATAGCGTCCGAGCCGGACCACCTCCTCAACGCAGAAGGAGTAGCCTACATAATGGTTCTGCGCCAGGATCCCCAATGCAGAGGCTCTGCGTGCCGATTTCATGATGCGCAGATCTTCCCCGTTCAAGAGAACAGAGCCGGTATAGGGGGCTGTCTGGGCAATCGCGTTCAGCACGGTGGATTTTCCGGCGCCGTTCGGGCCTACCAGCATCAGCCACTGGCCTTCCTCCGCGGAAAAGCTGAGGTGGTCTACGGCGGTGAAGTCTCCGTACCGTATGCTTAGATCTTTCACTGCGAGCATATCATTATCCCTTTCGTGAACGATAGAAGATGATCACAAATGCGATGGCCCCGACGATGCTTGTCACGACTCCGATGGGCAGCTCACGCGGCCTCAGCAGCGTCCTGGCCGCCAGATCCGCCAGCAGCAGGAAGATCGCGCCGGCATACAGGGAAAGGGGCAGGACTTTCTTATGGTTCGGTCCGCAGAGCATGCGCACCATGTGCGGCGTGACCAGACCGACAAAGCTGATGGTCCCGGCGACTGAGACGCACACGCCGATCAGCACGGATACCGTGATCAGTACCGTCAGCTTCACGCGCCGGACGGGCACGCCGATGTGGGCGGCATTTTCCTCGCCGACCGCGAACGCATTCAGTTCCTGCGTCAGGGAAAGAAGTACGGCGGTGCAGACGGCCAGCGCCGCACCCAGGATCCCCGCATCCGGGTAGGTCGAGCCCTGCAGGCTTCCCATCGTCCAAAAGGTGATCTGCCGGATCTTTTCGGGAACAAAAGTGATGATGATGCTCATAATGCTGGAGGCAAACATGGAAAAAATGACGCCGATCAGGATGATCGTGTTGGTGGCAAGGGAATAATCCAGCTTGTATGCCAGCCCCAGAATGATCATCAGTGAGAAAAACGCAGCCAGGATCGCTGCGGTCACGGTACCTGCGAAGGGGAGTGCCGGAAACGTGATGCCGAAGGCAATCGAAATGACGGCGCCCAGGGAAGCTCCGGAGGAAACGCCGAGGGTGGAACCGTCTGCCAGCGGATTTTTCAGCAGGCCCTGCATTGCGGCTCCGGCCAGTGAAAGCGCCGCGCCGGAAAGCGCCGTGCAGAGGACCCGCGGCAGCCGGACTGAGAGCAGGACAGTCGTGCTCAGGCCTGCTTCCTGCGGCCTGCCGGAAATCAGGTCGGCCAGGATGCGCAGGGTATCCTTCAGGGGGATATTGACACTGCCGATACAGATGCACAGGACGATGACAGCTGCGAGCAGGAGCGTCAGACACAGATATACAGGCAGCTTCAGATGGTTTTTATGCTGCGGCATGCGGACTCCTTTCATGGCGGCGGGGCAGCGGCAGGGCCGGTTCGGCGCGGGCTGGTCAGTTTTCTTTGATCAGGCGGTATAACTGCTTTGCACCGTCCGCCAGACGCGGTGCGGGGCGGGAGAGTTCATTGTTCTGCAGGTTCAGAATGGCTTTGTTTTTCACGGCGGTGACGGTTTCCCAGCCGCTGCGGCCGCAGAGCTCTTCGGCGGGCAGAGGCCCTTCGCCGCTGTACATGGATATGGATACGATGTAGTCCGGATTGCGCTGCAGCACCTGTTCCTCGGAGATCTCAGCCCAGCCGTCAACATCTTCGAAAATGTTCCGGAGCCCCATCATTTCTGCAATCTCATGCATAAAGGTGCCTTTTCCGGCTGTCCAGAGGCCCCATTCGAGCGGAGATACCTCAAAATAGACGGTTTTTCCGGTGGGCAGTGCGCCTTCGCGGATCTCGGCAAAGGTGTCCTGCATATTGCGCACGATCTCTTCGGCTTCCTTTTCCTTCCCCAGCAGAGTGCCTATCAGGGAAATGGCGGTATAGGTCCCTTCGATATCATGCGCGTCACTGACAACGACACGGACGCCCGCCTGTTCCAGCTGCGCGACCTGTTCCGCGGGCTGGTCCATCGAGCTCATCAAAAGGACCTGCGGCTGCAGTGCCAGGATCTGTTCGATATTGGTCTGAAAGCCGGATTCCACGGAAGGGATCTGCAGGACCTCGGGGGGATAGTCGCAATATTCGCCGCGGCCGACCAAAAGGCTGCCTGCACCGAGTGCATATACGATCTCGCAGTCGGAAGCCGTCAGCGCGATGATGCGTTCCGCAGGGGCATCCAGAGTGATCCGGCGGCCCGTCATATCCGTGACCGTGACGGATGCGTTCTGCGGGGGCGCGGAAGCGGTACTGTCCGCGTCGGTGGGCTTTCGGCCGCAGGCCGCAAGCAAGAAGATCAGGCACAGGGCCATCATCAGGGGAAATGAATTTTTCGCGTTTTTCATAAGACGCCTCCCAGGGGATGAATTTGCCTTCCTGGAGCCGCAGGAGGGCGGACGGCCCCGGAGAATGAAGGAACGGCCGTGAAAAAAACACAGCAGCCGAGGGGGCTGCCGTGTCCGATTTTCCACAAGCTTTGTATTGACGGGAGGCCGCAGGCGGCTCCCCGTTCCATTTGGCGCTCCAAATCCGGGAGAACACAAATGAATGCTCCCAAGCAGGTCTCCTGGCTCCGGCTTCACAGGCTGAGTGCGTCCTTCTCGGGCATGCTCCCGATGGATGATTTTCATCTTGCACCCGGCCTCTGCCGTTACAGTGGCGGTACCGCTCCGGACTTGCACCGGATTCCCTATTATCCGGACCGTTCCCGCAGGAATGGCCGGCACTTGAGGCATGATTCAGTTCACTCGGCTTTATAACACTGCCGCAGGAGATTGTCAAGGCATAGCCGCGGCGGGAAAGAGATTTTCCGATTCGTTGAATTCGTTGAATTCGTTGAATTCCTTTTCCGACTATGCTATACTGCCGACAGGATCAGGCGTCAGATTGCCGGCGGATGCAGAACGTTTTATGCTCCGGAAAGTGGTCCGGAAGGAGAACTAGTCTATGTATATCACACCAAACGATAAACGTTTTATGGCCGATACGGATTCGGCTTCCATCCAGAATGCGATCGATGCGGCCGCCGCGGCAGGCGGATGCCGCCGGGTGGTGATCCCGCGGTATAACGAAAGAAACGGCAGTGAGCTTTGGGAGATCTCCAAAACGATCCTGCTGCCGTCCGATATCACCGTGATCCTGGATGGCTGCCATCTGCGCCTGGCAGACGGTGTGTACGAAAATATTTTCCGGAACAGCCATATGTACACGCCGGAGGCTCTGACGGAAGAAGGCGAGCAGCGTAATATCCATATCATCGGATATGCGGGCGCCGTGCTGGACGGCGGGAACGATAACGGGGCCTGTGAGCAGGGATACCGTTTCGGCCGCACGCCGCATCCGCGGACCGGCAATTTGATCCTGTTGAATAACGTCAGTCATTATACGCTGGAAGGTTTTCGCTGCATCAATATGCGCTATTGGGCCATTAACCAGATCGCCTGCCGCGCCGGAAGGCTGAGCCATCTGTCCTTCTTCAACGGCGAGCAGCGGCCGAATCAGGACGGGATCAACCTGCGTATGGGGTGCAGCGATATCATCATCGAGGATATTACTGGCCGGACGGGCGATGATGTGGTCGCCCTGTCTTCCTTCCCCGGCCTGTATTCGCGGGAAAAAGGAGATTATCAATTCCTTCCGTATCACATGGATCCCGACATCCACCATATCACCATCCGCGATGTCTATGCGCATACCCGGCAGACGGTCGTTGCGCTGCGCTGCTGCGACGGCGCGAAGATCTATTCCGTGCTGATCGAAAACATTTCCGACTGCGGCGGAGAATACGGTCCCTGGGGCGTCGTGCGGATCGGTGAAAACAATTATTATAAAAAGCGCAGTGCGGTCCTGGGTGAGATGTATGATATCACGGTGCGGAATGTCCGCTCCTTGGCGCGCGGAACGGTATATCTGAGTGCCAGCCTGAGCGATTCTAAGATCAGTGACATATATGCCGGCGGCGAGACCATGTATGCGGTATCGACCTATCAGCCGACGCAGATCTTCAAGGAAAACGACTGCGCCATCACCGGCGGCGTTTCCATGAAAAATGTGACCATAGAAAATGTGTATTATCACGGAACAGCCGGGCACAGCCATGAAAAAGGGCTGACGGATGTGACCGTGCCGTATCACGGCTGCGCGCTGGACTTCCGCTGCATGCGGGACAGCGATGTGCTGGAAAATGTCTGTTTCAGAAATATCGTCACGGAAGAAGGCATCCCGGTTTCCCTGTGCCATGAAAAGTTCCGGCTGGATATCGAATAAAACAGGCAGTGCTGCAGGCGCGCAGAAAGCAGGGAGGAACAATGATTGTTCTTCCCTGTCCTTATTGAATGATATGGTTGGGGGG
>JAZLHR010000007.1:0-2353 GCA_045616945.1 Lachnospiraceae bacterium
TTCTTCTGTTCAGACATTCCTGAATTTCAGTACGGTCTTCAGAAGTGAGGTGCTTGTTCTTTTTGGGGTTGGATTTGTTTGTCATAGGATTGTACCTCCGTAAAAAATATGGGATGATTTCCCAAGGTAAATCCTACGACAAAAAATTTCCCAGAGTAAATCCAATTTTAATTCCTACTGTGGGATTTACTTTGGGAATTTACTACATTCAAATTATTGCTCGGAATCCCCGCGCTTTACTTGCGCTTTTTTCTCTCCTGTACTATACTGGACTCCGTGTTCCGGCACGAAACTGTTTATGGAGGAATCAAACCATGATTGAGATCACCAAAGATACCCTGATGGGAGAACTGCTGGCAGAGGATTTCGGCTGCGCATCCGTACTGATGGGTGCCGGCATGCATTGCGTCGGCTGCCCTTCTTCCCAGATGGAAAGCCTTGAGCAGGCATGCGCGGTCCACGGCATCGACTGCGATCAGCTGCTGGTTGCCCTGAAGGAATATTTCGGTATTTCCGACGACGCTTCTCAGGCCTGATTCCCTGAAGGCAATATGAAAAGAGCTTGCCGCACAGAATGCCGCAGCCTCACAGGAAATTTTTGACACAGAAAAACCCGCCAGGAGTAAATTTTTCCTCCCCGGCGGGTTTTTTTATGGCTTCGGTGCAGCCCCGGTCTCCCGCGGCCTGTCCGCTATTCAGGTCCACTGCTCGCCCTTGTCCCAGGCCTGACGGTAGATCTCGTCGTAAATCTCCTGCGGGATATCCGGCGTTCCCTTGGAATATACCGGCTGGAGCATATCTCCGGCCGCGGCCGGATCGGTGCAGGAGGTATCATTTTTCCATTGCTCACGCACGGCAGGATCCCGGAAATCCGGAACATCGAGAGGAATGCCGCCCTGCAGCACGCTGCGATATGCAAACATCCCGGGCAGCCACATGTCCATCGCCTCAAAAACATCGATGGTATCCGCATTCCGGTCGCCGCGAAGCGCCTGGACCAGGTTGTGCATCATGTAATAGTCCGCGCCGTAGTGACCGAAGGTCCAGGCAGACTCGCTCAGACGGTCCGCCGTATCGTAGGGCTCCGCTGCCGGATCGGCCTTCGGATCCTCGGGGCCGACATTGGAATAGAGCGTGCGGACATAGCCGGCATTCGTGTCGCGTCTTGCCGTCTCCACACGGCCGTTCTCGCCGTAGAAGCAGTAATAATAGGAATGACGCGTGGCACCGATGCCGTGCAGGCTCTTCAGCACGCAGCCGTCCTCCAAAGTCACCATTTCCACGCCGAAGGCACCGGCCTTGGCGCCGAGGCGGTACATCCGCTTCGTGAAGGGGCCCTCTAAGCCGACGACCCTGACCGGACGCTTGCCCGTGATATGGATCATCGGGCCCAGAGAATGAGTGCAGTAGAAAAAGGCGGACATGTTATTGCGCCAGTGCTGCGGGTCCGCGAAGGTCAGGCGATTCCAGCTGCCGGGAGTGAAACGGTGCATGTATTCGCCCTCGGCGTACTCAATCTCCCCGAGCTCTCCCCGCTCGGCCATTTCCTTGATGCGCTTGGTGGCAGGGAAATAGCAGAAATCCTCGGCGTAAAAATAGCGCTTGCCGGTCTTTTCGATGGTTTCGATCAGCTCGACTGCCTCCGCCAGGTTCTGGGCGGGCAGCACCTCACTCATGACATTCTTGCCGGCCTTCAGGCAGCGGATGGCAAACGGGGCGTGCTGATGGGCATAATTTGCCAGCACGACGCAGTCCATTTCCGCCTGAATAAACTCGTCAAAATCCGTATAGTACGCGATGTCGTGGCCCTGACCGTAGGTTTCACGCACCTCCTGCAGCCGCTGGGGATACTTATCGCATACAGCCACCAGCTCCGCGTTCCCGGCTTCCGTGCAGTAGCGCATCATGGACTGGCCGCGGCCGGCTCCCATTACGCCAAAGCGGATTTTTCGCGTCAGAGAAGTCTTTTTCAGTTCCTTGTAAACCGTTCCGTCCTCGTAATAGGCTGTCAAACTGTCAATTCCGAGCCGTTCCAGGACGCCGGACCAACGGTCCTCCGCATCCAGACGGCCGTAAACGACCGGGAAGCCGCCGTCCGCCAGCACCTGACGAAGCTCTCCGTCGCTGATCTCCTCCGGCAGAGCCTTCAGCTCACCGGCGGCGGGCACCCATACCTTCAGTTTTTCCGGTTCATCTATCCGCATTCTTTTTATCTCCTTGTATTATAGAGTAGTAGTTATTAGTGACCCTCTCCAAGGTCATGTGCTACACTGTAAGGGATGCTGTGGATTGGTATATTTCTCCTACCGCATAGACGGTTCACGAAAGGCTCCGACCACAGCCCTTTGCAGTT
>JAZLHR010000008.1:0-20445 GCA_045616945.1 Lachnospiraceae bacterium
TTCGGCACCGAGCCAGGGATTCTCATCGGGGAATCTGCGGGAAAGACCGATCTTGGTGCCCTTGATGGACTTGATGAAGCATTCGACCTGCTGGCCGGTCTCAAACAGCTTCTTGGGACTGGAAATGTGGCCCCAACCCATTTCAGTGACATGCAGCAGACCGTCCGCACCGCCGAGATCGATGAAAACGCCGAAATCGGTGATATTCTTCACGGTACCGGTCACGACCATACCTTCCTGGATCGTCGCGAACAGCTTCTCTGAAGCGGCCTTCTTCTTCTCGGTCACAACGACCTTGCGGTTGCCGATGATTCTGTGCTTGCGGGGAACATATTCCTCAAGGATGAACTCGACTTCCTGATCCACATACTTGCTCAGGTCGCGCTCAAAGGTATCGGAAACGAGGCTGGCGGGAATGAATACACGGCTGCCGTCGAGCATGACGCTCAGGCCGCCGGTCACTGCCTGCGTTACCTTACCGGTAAGAACGGTCTTGTTCTCAACGGCTTCTTCCAGTTCCTTCTGAGCCTTTTCGGCTGCCAGACGCTTGTAGGAAAGGAGTACCTGACCGTCACCGTCATTGACTTTGATGACCTTGACATCCAGCTCGTCGCCGATGCTTACAGCAGACTTCAGATCCAGAGCGGGGTCGTTGGTATATTCGGACTTGGTGATGACGCCGTCGGCCTTGTAGCCGATATTGACGCTGATCTCATTGTCCTTGACACCGATGACTTTGCCCGTCACGATGCTTCCCGTGCGTATCTGGTTCAGAGAACCATCTTCTTTCAGCATTTGTTCAAAACTCACTTCTGACATAAGTTTGAACCTCCTCAATAATTTTCTTTGGGGTGCTGGCCCCTGCTGTGATACCCACGCTACCTCGCGGCGCGAAGCCTTGAGTGACTAAGTCTTCGAGTGTCTGGATGTAAAAAGTTCTGCTGCAATTGGCTTTACAAATTTCATAAAGCTTCCTTGTATTGGAACTATGGATTCCTCCGATGACGATCATGGTACCGACACTGGAGGAAATGCTAACCGCCTCTGACTGACGCATTTGTGTAGCATTACATATTGTGTTCACAACGTCTGTATCATAACCCGACAGAGAAATTTTTTCAACTATTTCTTGAAATTTTTTTTGATGAAATGTAGTCTGCGACACGATCGTCAGCGGCAGTTGCGTGCTGACGCGGCTGAAATCCTCAAAATCGCCGATCACCGCGTGAGGACCGGTACACCAACCGCAGATCCCGCGCACTTCCGGGTGCTCCGCGTCGCCCACGATCAATACGAAACGGCCGTCCTGACCGGCTTTCCGGACCGTGCGGTGGATCTTTTTGACAAAGGGGCAGGTCGCATCCAGCACCTCAAAGCCTTCGCGGCGAAGCATTTCCTCTTCCCCGCAGCTGATACCGTGGGAACGGATAATGATCACGGCGCCCTTTTCCGCCTGCATTCCGGGCTCATAGATCCGCACGCCCTTATCGCTCAGTTCCTTCACGACTTCTTCATTGTGGATGATCGGCCCGTAGGTATAAAGCGGCACGTTTTTTTCTTTGAGCGCCTGATAAACGGTGCTTACGGCCCGCTCGACGCCGAAACAGAAGCCGGCTGTTTTCGCAACGATCACTTCCATGCTGCTTCCTTCATTTCGTAAAGACGCATGATACGGGCGCAGACCTCACCGATCTCCATGTAGGAGGTATCGAGCCGGATCGCGTCATCCGCCTGCTTCAGCGGGGCGATCTCGCGGTGCGTGTCACGCCAGTCGCGCTCATCCAGTTCGGCCTTGACGGTCTCGAAATCCGCGGGAAGGCCTTTTGCGAGCAGTTCCCGGCAGCGTCTTTCCGCACGCACCTTGCTGCTCGCGGTCATGAAGATCTTCAAAAATGCATCCGGCAGGATCACCGTCCCGATATCGCGGCCGTCCATGACGACGGGCTTTTCGGCGGCCAGCTTCTGCTGCAGCTCCTTCATCACCTCGCGGACACCGCCGTAAACCGAAATGGCGGATGCGGCCTGTCCGACCTCCTCCCGGCGCAGGAAGGGCGTCACATCACTCCCGTCCACGATCACTCTCTGGCCTTCCGGAGACGGGCAAATGGTGATATCCGCCTTCCGGACCAGTTCCGTCACGGCAGCCTCATCCGAAGCAGGGATCCCCGCCTCGGTCACGCATACGGCCATGGCACGGAACATCGCGCCGGTATCCACATACACATGCCCCGTCCTTGCCGCCAAAATCTTGGCAATGGTGCTCTTGCCCGAGCTGCCGGGACCGTCGATCGCAATATGTCTGTTCATACAGATTCCTCCTTCTGTGACTGTGCCGCCGCCAACCCTGCCGCATGACCGGTCGACCAGGCGATCTGCAGATTAAAGCCTCCCGTAGAGGCATCCAGATCCAGTACTTCTCCCGCGAAATACAGGTTTTCCGTTTTTGAGGAAGCCATCTTCCGGGGATGGATCTCCCTGACATCCACGCCGCCGCGGGTCACGATGGCTTCTTCAAAGCCCCGGAAGCCTTTGACCAGCATCGGCAGCCCCTTTACGGTCATCAGAAGTTTTTCCCGTTCGCGCTTTGTGACCTCGGCCGATTTTCTGTCTGCGGGGATCGCCGCGGCGCGGAGCACCTCGAGGATCAGGGCCTTCGGCAGCCATCCGCACAGCTGCGTTGCCAGAAGCCGGCTGCCGCAGCCCTCCATTTCACGCAGAAAACGGTCCGTCAGCTGTTCAAGGGTAAGAGCGGGCTTCAGGTCGATATACATCCGCACCGGCTGTTTTTTCTGCTGCTTTTCCGGCTGCATGGCATCGCTCAGATAACCAGACGCCGTCAGAACGATGGGACCGCTGACACCGAAATGCGTGAACAGCATCTCGCCGAACTGGGAGCAAATACAGGCATCGCCCTGCTCAAAACGGACCGAAACATTTTTGAGAGAAAGGCCCATCAGCTCTTTGGGACTGCGGCCGTCCTCCCAGGAAGCCTCCAGCGGGACCAGACCCTGACAAAGCCTTGTCACATGATGTCCGGCGGCCTCGGCGAAGCGGTAGCCGTCCCCCGTCGAACCGGTAGCCGGATAACTCTTTCCGCCGGTCGCCACGATCACGGAATCCGCCTCCAGACGGAGGTTTTTGCCGCCGCGCACGGCGAGCACGCCCCGGCAGCAGCCGTCCCGGATCAGCAGCTCTTTTACTTCCGTATGCAGCATGACGGTCACGCTGCTCTGCTGCAGCAGCCGCTCCAATCCCTTCAGGATATCCGAGGAACGGTCCGAAAGCGGAAATACCCGTTCCCCCCGCTCGATCTTCAGCGGAACACCGGCATTTTCCATCAGGTCCATCATATCGAAATTGCCGAAAGACGAAAACGAGGAATACATAAAACGTTCATTCACGTACAAATGCGTGAAAAAATCTTCCCGGGAGCAGGCATTGGTCACATTGCAGCGGCCCTTGCCGGTAATATACAGCTTTTTACCGAGCTTTTCGTTTTTTTCGAGCAGCACTGTTTCCGCGCCCGCACTCCCGGCTGCGATGGCTGCCATCATGCCCGCGGCGCCGCCGCCGATCACCAGCACCTTCATAGACAGATACCCTCAACATCTTCCCGTTCCAGCGTTTCCAGCACAGCCTTGACTCTGGCTTCGGGAGGAACCTTCACCACGCGGGAGGCGTGATTCAGCATCGCCTTTTCCATATAGTTGCGCACTTCGCGCGCATTGGCGAAGTCCGCCGGTTTGTTCTCACAGCGCTCTGTAAAAAAGCGCAGAGCCGCGCCGGCAGCTGCATCGGACAAAACATATTCGTTCTTCCGGCACTGCAGCCGGAGGATATCCACCAATTCGTTCGGCGTATAATCGGGAAATTCGATAAAATAGTTGAACCGGGAACGGAGCCCCGGATTGGAATTCAGGAAGCCCTTCATCAATTCCGTATATCCCGCTGCTATCACGATCAGCTGGTCACGGGAATCCTCCATGGCCTTCAGCAGCGTATCCACCGCCTCCTGCCCGAAATCCGTCGTGCCGCTGTGCTGCGTCAGCGTATAAGCCTCGTCGATGAACAGGATCCCGCCCATCGCATCGTCTATCACTTCTCTTGTTTTGATGGCGGTCTGACCGACATATCCGCCGACCAGCCCCGAACGGTCCACTTCCACCAGCTGACCGGTCGGAAGAATCCCGAGCGCACCGTAAATATCCGCAAGCAGTCTCGCGACCGTGGTTTTGCCCGTGCCGGGATTGCCGTAAAATACCATATGCCGGGAGGTCGCGCCGGTCTTTAAGCCCTTTTCGCCGCGCATCTGCTGCACGCGAAGCAGATTGACCAGTGCTTCGACTTCCGCCTTCACCGTCGTCAGTCCGATCAGGCTGTTCAGCTCCCGCATCGTTTTTTCGACATTTTCTTCGGAGACATCAGCCTTTTTTGCAGACTTGGGCGCCTTGCTTCCGGCCGAAATATTGACGTTTTTATTGCGGAACAGGCCGTAATTTTCCATGAACCGGTCCAGCATCCGCACATATGCTGTCAGGGCATCCGTACCCGCGCGCCCCGTGTCGTCCTTGGAGGCAAGCAGATTTCTTCCCAGTTCTTCGTACAGACAGACCAGTTTTTCCGCTTTCCGGTGCCTGAACGGATCGTTTTTCAGTTTTCTGCCGGCGTCTGCCAGGACAAAATATTTGAAAGAGGCCGGGATCTTCTTTTCAAAGCCTCTCCCGGCGCCGATGATCTCGGGCAAAGCATCCTTTTTCGAAAGATCGACGGGATAATCCAGATAGGTCTCGATGAAATCGGCTTCTGTCTGACTGATCTCGCCGTCCGTATCGGCAAGATAAATGCAGCAGCGGACAAGGTCCATGCGCAGGACCTTCGAAAGCCGGATGCGCGAACTGTCTGCCACGCCGGCTTCTTCGATCAGCCGGGCCATTTCGAAGCAATCCTTCAGATTCTCCATCAGACTCATGGCTCATTCCTCCTGTCAGAGAGCGGCAGTCAGGGCAGGGATCCCGTACGATATGATGCACATAATCACACAGGCCAGCACCAGGCCCACATAGACCGCCGGCAGAGCCTTGCGGAAGCGGATGCCCAGCAATGAAGCGATCAGAGAGCCTGTCCACGCGCCGGTACCGGGGAGCGGGATGCCGACAAACAGCACCAGTCCCCAGAATTGATATTTCTGGATCTTTTCGCTCTTCCCCATGGATTTTTCTTCCAGCTTGGTGACCAGCGGCCGAAACAGCTTCGTCTTTTTGAGCCAGGCAAAAATAGGCGTGATAAACAGCAGGATCAGCGGAACGGGGATCATATTGCCGAGCATGCACCAAAAGACGCCGGACCAGACGGGCATTTTCAGCAAAGCGGCCGCGATCAGACCGCCGCGCAGCTCGATGATCGGCACCATCGACACAAGAAATACGACCAGCGGCGCGGGAAGGCCCTTCAGCCAGTCCATAAAAACATTCAAAACAGATTCCGTCATATGGGATTCCTCCGGGGATATACAGAAAAAGGTGCAGCCGCACAGGCCGCACCTTGATAGCAGGGGCAGAAAGAGTCGAACTCTCATCGATGGTTTTGGAGACCACTGTTCTACCATTGAACTATGCCCCTCTGCGCTTCCGCCTCGTCTTTATAACACGAAGACGGGCATCTGTCAACGCCTTTCTGAAGAAAATTTCCCGCGGCACTCTTTTCCTGCCGTATCTGCCGAAGCGGCGCAGACGGGACGCGGCCCCTGCTCCGCGGGGAACCGGCAATATTCGGCGGACCGGGCAACTTTTGCTTTGCAAGCCCGCCCGCATCTGCTACAATGATGCGGATATACTAAGGAGGCTGCCATGTCACTTTGTTCTGCCTGTCCCAGACACTGCCGCCGGGACCGCGCCCGTGAAACGGGATATTGCGGCAGTCCGGAGGCCATCCGGATCGCCAGAAGCGCCCTGCATTTCTGGGAAGAACCGTGTATCAGCGGCATACGCGGGTCCGGCACGATCTTTTTTACCGGCTGCAATCTGCGCTGCCGTTTCTGTCAGAATTACGATATCTCGGCCGACGCCTCCGCCGGTCATGAGGTGAGTGCCGAAGGTCTGGAAGATGTTTTCTCCGCGCTCATCGAGGCCGGTGCCCATAATATCAACCTGGTGACGCCCAGCCACTACCTGAACAGCCTGCTTCCCGTGCTCTCCGCCCGCCGCTGGCCCGTACCGATCATCTGGAACAGCAGCGCTTATGAAAGCCCCGAAGAATTGAAAAAGCTGGAAGGTCTGGTAGATGTATATCTGCCGGATTACAAATATGCCGAATCCGCCCTGGCCGCGTCGCTTTCCGCCGCGCCGGATTACCCCGAAACGGCACTGGAGGCCATCCGGGAAATGTACCGGCAGACAGGCCCCTGCCGCTATGACGACGACGGTATGATCCGCAGCGGGACCGTGATCCGGCATCTGATCCTGCCCGGGCATACACGCAATTCGATTGCCGCCCTGCGCAGGCTGCACGATGCCTTCGGTACGGAGCTTCCCGTGAGCCTGATGGCGCAATATACGCCCTGCGGCGATCTGCGGGACTATCCCGAGCTGCAGCGCCGCATCACGGAGCGGGAGCTTTCCAAGGTGGAGGAAGTCCTGTTTGAACTCGGTTTCGACGGCTTTCTGCAAGAACGGGAAGCCGCCGACAAGGCATTTATTCCCGCTTTTGAAACATCGAACGGCCATAATAACAGCACGGAGGACAGATCATGAAGATCCGGATTGCCATGAGCGGCGGTGTGGACAGCACCGTGGCCGTCCTGCGCCTTTTGGAAGCAGGACACAGCTGCGAAGGCGCATTTATGCTTTTGGGAGATGCTTCCGGCTGCCGCCGCTGCGACGCGGACCTGTTCGCGGCCCGTCAGCAGCGCGATGCCGAGGACGCCGCCCGTTCCGCGGAAGCATTGGGGATTCCCTTCCGGCTGCTGGATTACCGTGACCGCTTCCGGGAAGCCGTGACAGAGCCTTTCACGGCAGACTATTGCCGCGGACTGACCCCCAGTCCCTGTGTGGAATGCAATATTCATCTGAAATTCGGCATCTTTTACGAAGACGCCCTTGCCTCCGGCTTTGACGCGATAGCCACGGGGCATTACGCCCGCATCCGCCGCCGGGAAGACGGCTCCCCGGTGCTTATGAAAGCGCTGGACGGTTTCAAAGACCAAAGCTATATGCTCTATCATCTTTCTTCGGAGAAACTGGAACACATCCTGTTCCCGCTGGGTGAAATGCACAAGGAGGATGTCCGCCAGCTGGCTGCCGAACGTGGCCTCACGGCAGCGCAGCGGGGCGATTCCCAGGATATCTGTTTCCTGCCCGAAGGCGATTATGCCTCCTTCGTGGAGGAAAAATCCGGCAGGCCCTCTCCCGCGGGCAATTTCGTGACCGAAAGCGGTCAGATCCTGGGGAAGCACCGGGGGCTGATCCGCTACACGATCGGGCAGCGGAAAGGACTGGGCATATCCTCCGAGGCGCCTCTTTTTGTGACGGAGCTTCGTCCGGATACGCAGGAGGTCGTGCTGAGCCACGGGGAAGGCCTTTTTTCCGCAGGCCTCACCGCAGACCGGGTCAGCCTGAACTGCGATGCCTGGGAAGGCTTTCTGCCCGTACAGGCCAAGATCCGGTACCGGCATACGCCCGCAGATGCCCTCGCCGCCATCCGGGACGGGCAGCTCATTCTGCGTTTTCAGGAGCCTCAAAGAGCCGTTACGCCGGGGCAGGCAGTCGTTCTGTATCAGGGAGATACCGTCCTCGGCGGCGGCCGCATCCTGCGCAGCAAAGGAGAAAATACACAAGTGTGAGGCGATATCATGTTTGATTTTACGGAAAGAAGCTGCCGCCTGCTGGGCACTGCGGCGATGGAAAAGTTGGAACATGCCCATGCAGCCGTTTTCGGTCTGGGCGGCGTCGGCGGTGCCTGCGTTGAAGCATTGGTGAGGGGCGGTGTCGGCGAATTGACGCTGATCGATTTTGATAGGGTCTCCCTGTCCAATCTGAACCGCCAGCTGATCGCTGACAGAAACAATCTCGGCCGATTGAAGACGGATGCCGCCGCAGAGCTCGTCCGCAGCATCAATCCGGACTGCCGGGTGCATGCTCTCACGCTTTTCTGGGGCAGGGAAACCGCCGATTCCGTTGATTTTTCAGCATTTGATTATGTGATCGACGCCATCGATAACGTGACGGGAAAATTATTGATCATCGAAAAAGCCCAGGCAGCCGGCGTGCCGGTGATCTCCAGCATGGGGACCGGAAACAAGCTGGATCCTTCACGCTTCCGGATCGCGGATATCTACCGGACCAGTGTGTGTCCGCTTGCCAAGGTCATGCGCTGCGAAAGCCGTCGGCGCGGCCTGAAAGGCTACCCGGTCCTGTATTCCGAGGAGCTGCCGACCGTCCCTGCGGAAGGGGCCGGAGGACAGGCAGATACGGACGAAAAAGCAGCACGGACCGTCGGTTCTCTCTCCTTCGTACCGCCGGTCGCCGGGATGATGATCGCGGGAGAAGTCATCCGCGCACTTATTAAAGATTGATTAAAAAAGGGACTTTCCGCCGTACAGCGCGAAAGTCCCTTTGTATGTTATGAATTCTGATAAATTTCTTCGATGGTCTTCGTAACAAGAAGCGTTTCTTCCGGCAGGATCGGCAGCGGCCTCCCCTGCGACTTCGCCGCGAAGAACTGACGCATCATCTCGCGGTGACCGGCAGGCGAAACAGCCTTTTCACATTCCAGTGCATAGGGTTCCCCTTCCGCCGGATAAAAGATCAGATCCGGCACGGAAAGGCTTCCCTTCGTACCGTTCAGCAAGAGATATCTTGCCGCCGGACCATTCGTGGCCCACGCGAAATGGAAGGAGGCCGCCACGCCCGTATCGGTCTCCAGACTGCCGAGGCACCATTCCTCGACATCCATCTCCTCCGGCTTAAAATGCCCGCCGCGCTTATAATCCCAGGCCGAGGCGGGAAGCGCTTCCTTCAGCTGCGAGCCGCAGGTGCCGTGCACGGAGCGAAGCTTTTTCGTCCCGGTCAGCCAGAAAAGAGCATCCAGTATATGTACGCCGAGGTCGCACAGAGCCCCGCCGCCGTTCTCTTCGCGGATATGGAAATTTCCCCAGGTGGGGATGCCTCTGCGGCGCACCCATTTTGCTTCGGCGCTGTAAATATCTCCCAAAAGGCCGGCATCTACGACCACTTTGGCCTTCTGCCAGGCGGGCTGAAAACGAATGGTCTGGCAGGCCATCAGATGACAGCCCTTTTCCGCGGCCAGCGCATACAGCTTTTCCGCTTCCGCCAGGGTCATGGCCACCGGTTTTTCACACAGGACATCGGCGCCGGCTTCCAGTGCCATGGCCGTATAATCGGCATGGGAGGCATTCGGCGTACACACGGAAACCACGTCCGGATGCTCTTTTTCCAGCATTTCCTCTACCCGTTCGTAGATCGCCCGGATCCCGTATTCCTTCAGACGCTGCGCATTTTTGGCAATGCTGCGCGTGCCGGCGGATATGACCTGCACCTGCCCGTCCAGGCTGAGATATGCCGGGATATGCGCATCCAAGGCGATATGCCCCGCTCCGATAATGGCTGCCTTATACATTCGATCCTCCTCTTTCTTCCGCGTTTCGTCAGAAAACACGGCTGACTGCGAAAATATCCGCCCCATCCCGCTTTACGGCAAGCGCAAAGGGGAAAATGTCGGCCCTCGCACACATATGATAATCCGCTTCCGGGAATACATCCTGCGTGAGCGGATCAAAAAACTTTTCGGACTGCGGCTTGCCGCGAAGCAGACGAAGCTCCCGTTCCATATCGAGCGGCCTGCCGAGCAGGAGGCTCTTAAGATACGCCGCACAAAGCGTGTCCTCGTCCGCCGGAGATACGCCGTCCAGGCCCATAGCGACCAAAGACACGATTTCCGGCTTCCGCGAGGTGATATAGGCCGCCGTAGCCGCGGCATTCACCAGGCTTCCCGTCAGCAGCTCCGAGGCGCCTGCAGCCGCCGCAAAGCCCTGCGTTCCGGCGCTCGTCGTATGTATGACGTTCCTTCCCTCCATGGAAAAAGCCGCAGACTGGGAAGGCGAATTTCCGAAATCAAACCCCGGCAGCACCCTTCCGCCGCGCTCACCGCACAGATAATGCTCCGGATGCAGAGCCTTCAGCCTTCTGGCAGTCTCTTCGCGCCCGACGGCCAATATTCCCGCCGCGCCCCGGCTGAACAGATAGGCTTCGAGAGAAAAGGCGCGGAATACATCGATGATCACGGTGATGCCCTCTGCCGCCCGGGCTCCCTCCAGATATTGCAGAATTCGGATCTCCAACGGAACATGCTCCTTTCACAAGGCGGTACTGCGCCCTGCCCGAAGCCGATTATAGCTCATTTCCCGCGAAATGCAAAGCCATAACGAAATCCGCCGCGCAGCAGAAAAAACACTTGATGATTATGACGGTCTCGGATATAATACGGATAATGTCGGACGTATATGAAGGCCTATTTCCCTGTATTCCGCCACGCTGCAGGCGCAGCGGGTACAGACGGCTATATTCGGTCCGACTGTCAGTTTGAGGTGATTCCCATGTCAGATATGAAAGAAACCAACGAGATTCCCGAAACCGCGGCAAACACCTCCGCAGATGCAAATTCCGTGCAGGCCGAAGGTACCCCGGCACCGAAAAAGCCTGTCAAAAGCTACCGACGCAAATCGCGCGGCTGGAAATTCTATGCTCTGATCGCACTGCTCACCGCCATTCTCATCTTCAGCGGATATAAGATCGTTGATATCCTGTCTGAGTATCATGAGGGTGACAGCACCTACGATGATCTGGAAAAGTGGCTGCTCGAGCAGACGCTGCCGGTATCTTCTTCCGAATCAGGCGAAAGCCTTCCCGTTCTTCCTACCGGAAGCACCGAGACCCCCGGAACGCAGCCCTCTCAGCCTGCACAGCCTACGCAGTCCGGTCAGCCTTCGAAGCCGCAGTCGGATGAGACCGCAGCCGCCGGTACGGAGTCCTACGTTCCCGAACAAAGCACGGAGAAGGAGCCCGAGATAATCGTCCCGAACATTCTTCCTTACCTGGCTTTGAATATTGCCGCATTAAAGGAAGCCAATCCGGATACGGTCGGCTGGCTTCACGGCCAGAACGGAAGTCTCAGCTATCCGCTCGTACAGGGCAAGGACAATGAGTTCTATCTGTCGCATCTGTTTGACGGGACCAAAAACAACCTCGGTACGCTCTTTGTGGATTACACCAACCATTTCCTGCAGGATGACCTCACCATGATCTACGGTCACCACATGAAGAACGGTTCCATGTTCGGCCGCCTGGAAAATTACAAAACGCAGAAACACTTTATCCAGAATCCCGTTTTACATCTGTACACGGTCGACAAGACCTACGACCTGCAGGTTTTCGCCGCCGTCATGATGAAATCCAGCGAAAACTACCAGCTGAACTACGGCAGTGAGGAAGCCTTCAACCAGGCATTCCGGAACTATATCAACCGTTCCTCCATCAGTACCGGCATCGTCCCGCAGTACGGCGACAAGATCGTTGGCCTGTATACCTGCGATTACAATGCCAGATATGACCGTTTCACCGTCTTCTGCATCGTCAGAGAAGTCAATCCGTGATCCGGTGCAATACAATAAGACTCCTGCAGATATCCTCTGCCGGAGTCTTTCTTTGTGTGTACGGAAATATGTATCAGTTCAGGAGCGCCGCAGCCGCAGCACCGACAAGATTCGCGTTGTCCGCACGGATGATCCGCACGTAGCGTTGTCTGCTCATACCGGGGCAGTCTCTGAAATACTGCTCCAGCTTCGGAAGGAACATACAGGAGCTCCACACGCCGCTGCCCTCCGCAACGATCCTGGCCGGTTTTTCGGGCGTACGTCCCCAATCTCTGTGTTCCAATACAGCCGCCAGATTGACATAAGCCATGCGTGCGGCACGCTCACCGATACGGTCGATCAGGATCTGCATCACGCAGCGGTCGGAATTCGTATACAGGATATCCGCCAGCAGATTGCTGCCCCGGGGATCACGCATGAAAGCGTCGATATCCGCCATCTGCAGCATACCGAGTTCCGAAAGTCTGGCACCGGCAGGGCCGGAAAACAGCTTCAGATTGTTGATCGCGTAATCCACGATCCTGGTCAGGAGCTCTCCCTGATATACGCCGGAAAGCATTTTTTCGTACAGATGAAAACCGGGCGTGGTGCTGGCTGCGTCTACCGCGATATCGAATTCGCTGCGGGGGAAACCGTCATATCCGCCCGATTCCATATTCACGATCATACTGCCGGAGGACTGAGAAACGCCGTAGCGGCGGATGGCCGCGGCATCCTCGATATAGCAGGTGTTGGTCCCCGTACCGAGAATAAAGCCGATACCGCCCTCTCCCGCTCCGTCTTTGTCCTGCATCAGGCCGCCGAGCAGAGCCGCGACCGTGTCATTGATCAATACGCAGTGGTGGTCGGATTTCAGACCGGCCTTCCCGAGTGCTTCTTCCAGCAGGCGGCAGACTTCCATTCCTTCGGAACCGACCACGACCACCTGCTTGTTAAAAGCAGTCAGCCTGCCGTCGCGGTTGGGAAGGATCTCGCTTGGATAAGAAAAGCAGAAGCCAAGATAGTCGGCCTTGTCAGCGTAGTCTTTCAGATATCCGACCATGGTATCCAGATACTCCTGCAGCGTCACGCTCGACTGAGAGCCGGGCATGGGGTGCTTTTCGGAGGCATCCACCACGGGCAGACCGTCTTCAAAATGAACCAAAGCGATCCGCAGATTCGTCCCGCCGGCATCCAGTACGAGGACCGGCGTACGATCGGGAAGCTTTCCCTCTGCGGAAACGTAAGCAGGATAATTCGGAAAAGGGGAATCTTCGGAAGACAGGCCCCTTTCCAAAGCGGCGCGGAACGAAGAGATTTCCGCAGCCGTATCTATCAGTGAATAATGCAGCCCCTTGCGTGTCAGGAAACGATCTGTCATCGGAATCTGGCTCATGGTCAAGGCTCCCTTCAAGTAATCTAGCCTGCACTATACCCTTTTGTGAATTTTTTGTCAATATCTTTTTGTAAAGTTTCACGGCAAAAAAATCACGGATTTTTACGCGGACATTCCTCTGCCTCAAAGTCGAAAAAGTGTAGATTGATAAACGCATGATCTTTTGGTATAGTATGCGATGTTTGCTTCTGTGCTGCCCCTTTCGGCGGCGCATGCCAGGCAACCGAAAGGAAGTTAACCGCCATGAATGAATCCGCAAAGGCTCAGAAATCAATGACAAATAAAGGCAGGCTGCTGATCCTCCTGACCGCTGTGCTCTGGTCCTGTTCCGGCGTATGCACCAAGTCTATCACATGGAGCGCCATGGCAGTCGCCGCGGCCAACGGTCTTTTCACCATGCTCTGCCTGATGGTCCGCCGCCGCAGTATCCGCATCCGTTTCACAAAGAGAAATGTCCTCTGCGGCCTGATCGGGACTTTCACCGGTATCCTGCTGATCAATGCCTACAAACTCACCACCTCCGGCACGGCGATCACGCTGCAATATATCGCGCCGATCCTGATATTCCTCTTTTCGGTCTTTTTCAGACACCGCAAGGCACATCTGTATGAATGGATCCTGACTTTTTCCGTATTCCTGGGCTGCGGCCTTTCATTTTTGGATTCGCTGGATTTTACCCAGACGGTCGGCAATCTGCTGGCTCTCGGCAGCGGCATGTGCTACTCGGTCCAGATTATGCTTCTCTCTTCCGACAAATGCGATTCGGAAGACTGCCTGATGCTCACCGGTCTGTTCGAATTTCTGATCTGCCTTCCCTTCGCTATCGCAGGGGAACCGCTCGTCTTCGATGCGAATAACATCATCTGGGTACTGATCCTCGGCATCCTGCAGGGCGGCTGCGCAAATGCCTGCTTCGCCAGAGGCGTCAAGCTGATCAGCGACGTGGAAACCTCTCTGCTGCTTTCCATCGAGCCCATCTGCAATATCATCCTGGCGGCGATCATCTGCAACGAGATCCTCGGTTTCAAAGCGATCGCCGGTGCCGTCCTGGTCATCGTCTGCGTCACCCTCTACAGTATCTTTTCTCAGAAAAACGAAGCGGCGGCCTGACATTTCCGTATCTCACGGAAACAGGCGCCGAACAGTATAAAACAGCTCATAAACAGAAGCATCCGCCGAAAAGGGATCCGATATTCCTCTTCGGCGGATGTTTTATTGCTGTATGCGTTATCTTTCGTCGGAGGGCAGACCGTGCCAGGGCACAAAGACCGCATGGCGGAAGGAATAGATATAACATTCTTTCACGGGAAGTCCGCTTGCCTGCTCCAATGCCTGCCTGTACATTTTTAACTGCGGGCCGTAGATCGCCAATAATTCTTCCGGGTCTCTGACGCGGTTGGTTTTATAATCCACCAGGACCAGACCGTCCTCTTCTTCGAAATACATATCGATGATGCCCTGCACCAGGACAGGCTCGCCGCAGGTATCTTCTGAAAGGTCGGGATAGAAATCACCCAGCGGCCGCCCCATCAAAAACGGCTGTTCCCGGTGCAGACGCCCCTCTGCCGCGGCCCGGCAGATGCGGCTGCCGATATCGGAAACGAAAAAGGCAGCAACGGCTTCGGGACGCAGCACAGCCTGCTCTTCCGCGCTGAAGAGCCCGTTTTCGGTCTCGCGTGCGATGAAACGCGCGGCAGAATCCGCATTTCTGCCTTCTTCCGGCGGGATATGCTCCATCAGCTTGTGGTACGCATTGCCCAGATCCGCCCCCGAAAGCCCGCCGTCGGAACGTTCCGGCAGCAGTCCGGACGCAGCCTCTGCTCCTTGTTCCGGGGATGCGGCGGCACTTCCCTGCGCTTTCAGGATCTCCGTCACGCTGTAAACGGCTTTCTTGTCTGCCAATGCCTCGTAAGGATAATGATACTGCAGCTTACGGCACCATTTTTCCTCGGCCGAGCCGCGCTCAAAGCCCCCGGCGGCAGCATTTCTTCCTTCTTCGCGAAGGTCATGCAGATGTCTGCGGTACCGCTCTGTATCTTCCGCCGCCGCAGCGTCCGCGCGCCCCAGCGTATCGGAAGACGCAGCGCAGAGCTTCCATCCCAGGCTTCCCTTGGCCAGCACCATTTGGATCCAATCCAGGAAAGACCTCGCGCTCAGCAGATATGCCGGTTCCACGGGCTGATCCGGCGCGAGCGCCAGGGAAGGATATTTTTGTTCCGCCGCTCTGATGAGGTCCTGTTCTGCGGCATCCGGAGGCAGAGCTTCCCCTTTCTCCGGATTGATCTTTCGGCACGCGCTCAAAATGATCCGGCTTCCGGCTCTTGTGAGCGCCACATAAAGCAGCCGCAGCTGTTCGCTGTAGATGGCCCTCGTGAGGGTCTTATGGACAAATATATGCCACAGGTTTTCCTGCTTCAGCCGGCGCTCCGTATCGACGGACCGGAACGCGATCCCGTATTTTTCGTGATTCAGGAATTCCTCGTTCAGTTCGCGCAGATTGAACTGCTTCTGCAGGGACGCCAGGATCACCACCGAGAATTCCAGTCCCTTGCTTCCGTGGATCGTCATGATCCGCACGGCGTCGCTTTCGGCTCCGGCGTCCTGGGCCTCGCCCATGTCGACCTCCAGCTGCTTTTCACGCTCCACAAAGCGTATGAACTGAAAGATCCCGCTGTAGCCGGTTTTTTCGAAGCTTTTTGCCAATTCCAGCAGCTGGCGGATATTCGCCATGCGCTGCGATCCGGCCGGCATCGACCGGAAATAGATCTCCAGCCCGGTCTCGCGCAGTACCGCCTCCAGCGTGCCTGCGACGGAGAGCCTGTCTGCCCTGCGGCGCCACTGCAGAAGCCATTCCGTAAATTGCCGGATGCGCCCGTTCTTCGATGCATGATCCTGAAAAGCTCTTTGTATCCTGTCGAACAGGCAGTTACCGACGCCGGCATAATCGGCAGCCAGCATCGCCAGTTCATCATCCGTAAAATCGAACAGAGGCGATGTCAGCACCGCAGCGAGCGGGATATCCTGCATGGGATTATCCAGCACGGAAAGCACCGCCAGGAGCAGCTGCACCTCTTCCGTATCGAAAAAACCGTGCTTATCCGTATAAACGGCCGATACTCCCTGCTTTTTCAGGGCATCCGCGAAGGCGCGGCCGCTGCCCCCGGCAACGGCGGAAAGAAGGATCGCAATATCATGCGGAGCCACCCGGCGGAAACCGGCCGGGATCTTTTTGGCTTCATCTCCTTTTTCCCAAATCATATATCCGCTGTCGAGCATCTGACGGATCCGGAGCGCAGCCGCGGCAGCCTCCTGCTTCAGGGCTTCCTCCGCATTGCCCTCGGTCTCCGACAGCCAGAATTCGGGAACGGGATCTTCGCCCTCATAGCTCGCATGATAGTGCAGCGCCGCCGCATCGTCATAAGCGATCCCGCCCAGCGGCACGTCCATCAGCCGCCTGCAGATCCGGTTCGCGGTATCCAGCACGCAGCGGCGCGAGCGATAATTGACTGAAAGCTCGATTTTCCGGAACGGGCCCGGCTCGGGAGCGTATTCTGCGAATTTCCGCAGAAAAATATCGGGTTTGGCCCGCCGGAAGCGGTAAATGCTCTGCTTCACATCGCCGACCATAAACATATTCGGGCAGCCGTCTTCCTCGCGGGAAAGCGCGGTCAGGATATCCTCCTGCACCTGGTTGATATCCTGATACTCGTCCACGATGATCTCGTCAAAGCTGCCTGCCAGCTGCTTTGCCAACTCCGTGCGCTGCCCGTCTCCGTCACGGAGCAGACGCAGGGCATCATGCTCGATATCATTGAAGGATGCCAGCTTTTTCCTGCTTTTGGCCACACCGAAGGCAGCCGAAAAAGCGCGTGTAAGTTCCAGAATAGCGTGCATCGGTTCCTGCAGGGCCCGTGCCAGGCGGAATTCATCCACAAAGGAATTCGGATAATCCCCGGCGATCCCCCCGATGATCCCGCGATAGCCGGACTTTTCGCTTTTGGTACCGCAATAGGATTTCAGCGATTCGATATCCGCGGGATCCCGCCCCGCGGCCATGCGGACCGTCGAAAAGCGCAGGCTGCGGGCCGATTCGACCAGCAGAGGCAGGGAAGCGATCGAGCCGAGGACCTCCATTTTCTCACGGTCGGAACGAAGCAGATCTGCATAATACGGATTATCCGCATCCGCGAAGCAGTCCAAAGCGGCCTGATTCAGCTGCAGGGCGAGCCGCAGCTTTTCCTTCGCATCCGAAAGCAGACTGTTTTTTTCGCCCGAGATCCATTCCAGACGGAAGAATTCTTCTTCCGTCTCCGGGATCTTCCACTCACAGCTGTCCAGCCAAAGCGCAGGATCGGAAGCATTCTGTGCGTTATCATACAGCTTCAGGACGCTGTTTTTCAGATTCGTATCGTTCTTCTCGCCGGTAAAGGCATCCAGCAGACGAATGAATTCCGGCGCGGCCTCCGCATATTTTTCTTCAAAGACCGCATCCAGGACATCCTGTTCCAGCAGTGACAGCTCCCCCTCATCCGCGGGACGGACGTCCGGAGAAATATCCAGCTGTTCGAAATAGTTTCTGACCAGATAGCTGCAGAAGCTGTCCACGGTGGAAATACGTGCTCCCGGCAGCAGGATCTTCTGACGGCAGAGATGTTCCGCGAGCGCTTTATCCTCCGCAGTGCCGCCGGAAGCCATTTTCTCTTCCAGGGCCGCGATCTCTCCGTCCATGGCCTTTTTCAGCTTCATACACATATCCGCGGCTGCGGACTTCGTATAGGTCACGATCAAAAGGCGCATGATCTCGCCGTAACGGCCGTCTTTTCCGGGATGTGTCAAATAATACAGGACGTGCCTGATCATATTGTAGGTCTTGCCGCTCCCGGCCGCCGCGGACACCAGCAGATTTCCGCCGCTGTGCTCTATGATGGCCTTCTGTTTTTCCGTATGGTCCGACATATCCATCCGATTCCTTTCCGGCCGCAGACGCAGTCTTTTATATCGATCTTATTCATCCGCTTTTCCGTCCTCCCGGGCTGCCTGCGAGCCCGCAGAGAGCTTAAAATCCGCCAGTGCCTGGGAGTCAGGGCTGCTGTATGCCGCTCCCGGCACATCGCTGCGGAAACGGCAGACGCTTCCGTAATCGCAGAAAGCACAGGCGTCCCTGCCTTCCCCCCCCGCAGGGGATGCCTGGATCTTCCCGTCCAGGATCGCATCTGCCAATGCAGCGGCCTTCCGATGGGCATGATCCGTCAGGAACTGCAGTTCGCTGCGTTCATTTTTCCCCTGCGCCGCATCCGGCGTAACGAAAGCGACCTCCCTGAGAGATCTTCCGCTCAGGCGCATCTCCTGCAGAAGTGCCTTCTCCGGATCCTTCAAAGCACTTCCCTCCCCTTTCAGGATCGGTTCATGCAGAGAAGCATAATACAGCCCGGCCGGAATGACTTCCAGGTCCGGATATTGCTTCGCATATAAATGTGACGCTGCCCCCAGATATAAAGGCAGAAGGTCCTGTCCCGTCACTAAAAGGCGGTCATCCAGGACAGCCTTGCTTTTTGTCTTATAATCCACCACACGCAGGTACAATTTATCGTCCTGCTGACAGACATCCACCCGGTCGATCTTTCCGTACAGGCGCAGCGACCTCCCGTCACCCAGCGAGATCCGGAAGTACGGGTCATTTTCCGCGGAAAAACTAAGCTCCGACGCATCCGTCCGGAAATGCGGCCCGCGGTGCCATTCGCCCATAGCCCAGATGATCCTTTCCAGATTCTGCTGCCAGCGTTTCAGCAAATATTGCTGCGGGATACGGTCCGATGCACCGTCCCGGGTCTCCTCCAATGCGGTCCGCAGCAGCCTTTCGGCCAATGCCCGGCGTTCCTCTCCGGACAGCCCGGAAAGATCCGTCCCGCGGTCACGTACCTCCGCTTCCAGCAGCTCCATGGCCCGGTGGAACAGATTTCCGTGTTCGATCGGATCCCACTTCATTTCCTCGCGCGCATTAAGCCCCAGCCCGTACTGCAGGAAATAGCGGTAAGGGCATTCGGCGTAGTCTTCCAGACGGCTGACGCTGCCGGATATATTTCCCCGGAACAAGGCCTGAGCCGCTTCTTCCGAAAGCCTGTGCGCGGGAAAACGGAAAAACAGCCCCTTTTCGAACTGATCCAGTGCCAGTTCTCCCTCCGGTCCCTCCGCAGCAAGGATACGGAAACAAACCTCCAGGGCGGGATCATCCTTCGGCAGAGAAGCAAGAATTCGTCCAACGCTCCCCGGACCGGCATAGCGCGTCAGGGCGCTGCTGCGGCTCCAATAATGCTCCCGCAGGTCCGGCAGAAGCGCCTCGATATCCCTGATGAGCAGAGAAGGGGCTGCCGCACTGCCGTCTCCGTGGACCCTGTGCCAGCAAAGCCGCAACGCTTCCGTCGGCTTTGCAAACAGACTGTAAAGATAAAAACGTTCCTCATATACCGAACGTTCTTCGGTATAAGCCATTTCCGGTGCCAGCGGAGCCAGCAGCACGCGCTCCGCATCCGTGAGCAGACTGCCCGAAGACGGTACGGAAGGGATCATCCCCTCATTCATACCGAGAATGTATAAGATCCTGATATTGCCGAAACGGCTGCGCTTCACATCTCCGAGCACGGTCATATCCGGCGCTGCAGGCAGATGCCCTATGCTGAGGCCCCGGAGCATGGAATCAAACAGTTCCAGGAACGCATCGGGAGACAGTTCCGTTTTTCCCAGCACGGACTCCATCTGTTCCAGCAGATGTCCGATCTCGTCCGGAAGGCGTTCCCACTCCTCCGCTTCGATATAATGCCCTGCTGCCTCTTCTTCGGTCCTCCGCTGCTCCGCTTTTTCAGCCAGCACGGGCACACTCAAAAAAGCCCGGACTGCCGCGCAGAAGAAAGACACATCCTGCGTACCGTGAAAGGCTTCCGTCAGCGGCACCAAGGGGGCCATCGCTCTCTCCCGCAGCCCTTCCATGGCTTCCGTATCAAATACGGTCCCCCTTTTTCCGATACTGCGTGTAAAAGGCGCCAGCCACTGTCTGCCAAGACGGATCCCCACCGCCAGTGTGTAGATATCCAACCGGTCCGTCTCCTCCGCTTCCAGCGGCGAACAGGAGGTTTTCAGATAGCGCAGGACGGTATCACGGTCGGGACCTCGCCGGGCCGCTTCCAGGGCGGCCGTCAGCATCCGGACATAGGGATGCTGCATCACAGGGGCACGCCGGTCCGAAAAATACGGTATGCCGGCCTCTCCGAGCCTTTGTTCCAGAAGCGGCAGGTAGGTCTCCGTGTCGCTCACGACCACGGCAAAATCCCGTGCCCGCAGCCCTTCTTCCTGAATTTCGCGCAGAATATCGGCAGCGACATAATCACATTCCTCGCCGGGTTCTCCGCAC
>JAZLHR010000009.1:0-9974 GCA_045616945.1 Lachnospiraceae bacterium
TACGTCCAAAATGATGCTGATCCTCTGCGGCTCGTCGATGTCGTATATGGAGGATCACGTCCTCGCCTATAAAGCGCCGCTCTACGGCAGACGCACCGCACAGCTGAAACTGCTGCCCTTCACCTTTGACGAGACCTGCCGTCTGTTCGGTAAGTTCAAAGGCGAAGAAAAGGCACTTCTCTACGGAATGTTCGGCGGTACACCTCAGTACCTGCTTCAAGTCAGCGATAAACTGAGCGTTGCGGACAATGTGAAAAACACCTATCTGAATCCCGCAAGCGCCATCTTTGAAGAACCGGTCAATCTCCTAAAGCAGGAAGTCCGTGAGCCGGCGATCTACACGGCGATCATCACGGCGATTGCCACCGGCTCGTCCCGGATGTCCGAGATCTGCTCCAAGGTCGGCGAAGAAACGAATACCGTTTCCACCTATATCAAGAATCTCGTTACCCTCGGTATCATTCAGAAGGAATCGCCCTACGGTGAAAAAAGCTCCAAGAAGTCCATCTATTCCATCTCGGATAATATGTTCCGCTTCTGGTACCGCTTCGTTCCCGAAAACACATCGGTCATCGCCCGTGGCGCTGCCGATCTCGCCTATAAACGCATCGAGCCGGAACTCTCGTCCTATATGGGCGGCGTGTTCGAGGATATCTGTACGCAATATCTTTGGAAGCAGCTCATCAACGGAAAATCCCCCGTCGACTTTCGTGATCTCGGACGCTGGTGGGGTACGAATGCAAAGACCAAATCGCAGGAAGAGATTGATATTATGGGCGCAGACAAAAACGCCGCCCTCTTTGCGGAATGCAAATGGACGAACGAAATCGAACCGATAACACGCTCTTAGGAGAGCCCCCCCGGAAAGTCATTTGCCGTCCCTCGCAATCCCTTGAAATGCCTTATATTACAGGGTTTTTCAGAGTTTTGAGACCATGGCGTGTTACGCCGTCATCGTCAATTTTACGCCGTTTTAGTGGCTCTTGTTAGCAGTCTGTTAGCAGAGCCCGTGATTTTAGGGTAACGACAAGCGGACGATTTTGTTCTATAAAACCCCTTCAAATGATGCCGAGTGTTATTTGGTGTTATTTATTATAGCACAAAGATATGAACAAATAAAGGTGGTACAAGGATCAGCCTCATACCACCTTTATTTGTACCTTTATTTGTTTGAACTCATTTTTGCCATTGTTTCTGAGAACGCCGCTAAGAAGTCCGGGTTGGATAACATCTGCAAGATAAACTATGGACTTTGATTTGTGGGATTAGCCTTTGCAGCACCCGGGATTGTCAATTCGACATCGTGAGTCCCGCTGTCTTTCGCATAGAAGGCATCCTCCAGGCGTTGAGCGTTCATTCGTCTGTCTTCATCGATGATATGAGAGTAAACATCTGACACCATCTTTGACTGAGCGTGTCCTGAATCGCCCTACCCTTGACATTTTCTCCCCAATCCGGTGGGAACTTTCCTTTCTGATTTTTGTTACTATTACTTCGTCGGCAGGATGCCGGAAGAATGCAACAGGAGGGAAAAGGAATGATTAGCGGCGATACCGGGGATCTGTCCGAAGTACTGAAAGTTACAAAAACGGAAGGCATCGACAGCTACTATCAGGCCAACGGAGCTGCTCTGGCTGACACCGAAAAAGCTTTTTCGAAATACTTCAAAGAATTGCTGAAACGCTACGGGATCAAGGAACAGGATCTTTTTCTCGCCGCAGATATCCCGGAAGGGTACGGCTACAAGCTCATGAGTGAGGAAAAGCGGACCCGGCAGCGCGACGTGATCCTGCGGCTGGCCATCGCGGCAGGCCTGGATCTGACGGAGACAAACCGATGCCTTAAGCTGTACGGAATGTCACCGCTGTATCCCCGCGTCAAACGTGATGCGGTTTTCATCGTTGTAATTCAGGAAAAGATCCGGGACATAAACAAGATCAACCGACTGCTGGCAGAAAAAGACCAGCCGGAGTTTTATCACTGTCGGTAGGGATTACGAAGTTTTGGAATCTGGTGCCTAAAGCTGGCAAAGGTACTGCAGTAAAAAAGGCAAAAAGAGAAAGGAGCTCATTTAGAACCATATGGCCGTTAAGTTCAACTCTGCAAAGTGCCCGGAATGTGGGGCCAGTTTGCCTGTAGAAGAAGGTAGAACACAGATTTTTTGTTCTTACTGCGGGGCTAAAATTCTAATCACTAATGAAAATGAATATATTTACCGACACATCGATGAGGCGGCCGTCAAACAAGCCGAAACAAATAGAATTGTTGAATTAAAGCGTCTGGAAATGGCTGAAAAAAAGAGAGAGGCAAAGAGAAAAAAGGCCAAACTAAAAATACTTATTTCTCTTGTTCTTGCCATAGTTGGCGTTCTGATGTTGGTGAAAGGCAACGTTGAATCAGTACGTCTAAGTGGCTATATTTTGATTATGGTCATTGCTCTTATTTGGTTATTACCTACAAACGAAGATAATGACGATGATGATTATGACGGAAAAGTAAAAGTGCCTTACGGAGTGGCTGATTTTGAAAGGAAAAGCTATGTAGCCATAGAAGCTATATTTAAAAGTGCAGGTTTTACAAATATTCAATGCGTCCCGCTTAATGATCTAACTTTTGGGCTTTTCAAAAAACCAGATATGGTTGAATCGATAACGATAAATGGCAAAAACATTACTTCGGGTGGGAAGAAATTCTCACCTGATGCAACCGTGGTAATATCTTACCACAGCATTTCTTGAAGGCGAGGTGGCGATAATGAAATGTTTGAATTGCGGTGCTGATTTAGAAAATGGTGTATTATTCTGCAGAGAGTGTGGGACAAAAGTAAGTACTCCCAGAAGACATTTCTGCCGTGAATGCGGTACCGAACTTGCTGAAGATGCAAAGTTTTGTCCGGAATGCGGAGCAAAAGCAGCCATTAGTATTCAGCCAATAAAGGCTGTGACTCCTTCAATGCCTCAAGGAGGTGCGCCAATAGCCGGGGCCTCATCAAATAAAGTAATTCCCTCAGGAAATACTATGGCATCTCCCCCAAAAAATGTTCCTGAAAAGACGGGTGAGATTTCCGGGGTGTTTAGGCCGGCGGAGTCAAAAACACAGGAAAATGCTAATAAAAGCAAGAAGAAAACCATCATCATAACTGCCGCTGTGATTATTTTTATTGCAATAATCTGTGCAATTGGCGGAAATAAGTCGTCTTTTAACCCAGGATCTGGATCTGGCACAAAGCTTTCCATGATTAAGGTTATCAATATGCCTTACTCAGATGCCATAAGTGCTTTACAATCCGCCGGATTCACAAATATCACATCAAATGTGGCCGACGTTGCCGACAAAGCTCAATGGATTGTTGTCAGCCAGAATATTGCAGAAGGCAAAAACATTTACTCATCAGAAAAAATCCAGCTCACTTGTGCAACAAAGTGCAAACTTTATCTCGATGTGACATCGGATTATAATTTGATTTTTAACAAGTACGATATTACCATCACTTTAGACGGAACTGAAATCGGGATAGTTCCAAATGGCGAAGAATTCACCTATTTAGCCGATATTCTAAGCGGTGAACATACACTTGTATTTTGCAAGTCTGATAGTAGCTATCCGAAGATTACAAAAGAGTTATCCGTCAATGGCGACGCAACATATGCCTGCCAAATCAGCCATGATGGCAGTTATTTGGAATTAAAAAATCAAAAACTCAAGGAAGGCATTGAGGGGACTACACTTGAAGTAATTGAAGTTACAGGAATGGTCTTGTCCGAGGCTATAAGGGAACTGACCAGTATCGGATTTTCAAATATCCATGAAGAACCCGCTGGAAGCATTTGGGATAGAGATAATTGGATTGTTCTGGCCCAAAGCGTTTCTGCCGGGGTCCAAACAGATAAGAACACTTCTATTCGACTCGACTGCATTAGTCTTGATGATTATTTCTATAACACTTATGTAGGAAAGAATGTTGCAGAGATAGAGAAACTGGCAAAAGAAAAGGGCTTTTCCCTTAGATTTGAAGATTCCTCTTGGTCAAATTTAGACGCCGCAGTTGCAAACATGGATGAAGCAACTAAAGAAAAGTGGATTGCGACTAATGCGCGCCAGTATGGTGGTGCTAATAAAACTGCAGTCGTTACTATTACAATTTTAAATAAAGCTGCAGATAACACCCAAAATGAAACTCAACCTTCTCAACCCAAAGACAATTCCACCATATATGACGTTGACAAAGATCTTGTGGTTGTAGAGTGCCAAAAAGACACCGAGAAAAATACAATGTATCATATTTCTTTTGCCGATTGCGATGCTAATGGGATACCCACGAAAATTTATTCATTTAGCAGTATCATTAATCCTCGAGCAATGGGCAATAATTTCAATGCCATTGGAGATCTGCCTGCCTGGTTCTTTGTTGGTGCCACTGTTCATGTAAAGGCTAAACTTTCGGGAGAACACCTTTCTCAAAGCAATTGTATCGTTTCTGAGGCATTAGGGACATCAGAAAAAAATACTGCTCCAAAGGAAACTACTGCTCCGAAAGAAACAATTTCTTCAACCGAAAAAACAATAACGTATACTGACAACGATGTTCTAGCATTTATTCGTAGTATAATTGAGACCACCTTTAACTCTAATGAATATAATGTCTTCATACAAGATTCACTAGTAAACATCCAATTTATCCCTGAAGGAATTACAGTTTTAGCATATCAAGCTCTAGAGCAAAAAGATAAAACTGCAAAGGACACTTGGGACTCATTGGTTTCTGCAGCCAAGCAATGGAGTAATGACTTTGACAATTTCGTTAAAGATACTATGCAACGTCCCGATCTAAATGTTGTCCTATACTATTGCTTTGATATAAATTCCGACAAGGTACTGCTGACAGTTGCAAGTGGCATAGTATATTATGATTATATAAATGGAATTGACCTTACTTCTAAATGAGCCAAATAATGCAAGTATCATATTACCAGATAGCTGAGTAAAGGGAAAACATTCTACTTCCAATATCCCTTGTTCTTAGGTACAGTAGCCCAAGGACATGAGCATTGACGGGGCGAGGTTTACCGAAATATCCCCCTTTCCCCCTTTATCTTCTTCCCAAACCACACTCTTCTCCCCGCCCTTCCCCGGCGGGGCTTTTTTTCTTCTATTTTTTCCAAATTGATGGTATAATAAACTTGTTGTGCATTTCCCCCACACAAAGGAGGCTCTATGGAAACGTATGACGCTTCCGCCGCGCGGCCGATCTCCGTGGTCGCTCTCGGCGAGCTGCTCATTGATTTTACGCAGACAGACCGTTTGCCGAACGGCTATCCCGTCATGCAGGCAAATCCCGGCGGCGCGCCGCCCAACTTTCTGGCGGCACTCGCGGCACGCGGTTACGGCTCTGCCATTTACTGTAAGGTCGGGCGGGATATGTTCGGTGACATGCTGAAGGGAACGCTCCGGGACGCAGGCATCTCCGACCGAGGCATCGTCACGGATGCACAGGCCTTCACGACACTAGCCTTCGTGAAGCTGGATCCTGTCACCGGAGACCGCGAATTCTCCTTTGCGCGGAAGCCCGGAGCAGATACGCAGCTCCGCTTTGAAGAACTGGATCTTTCGCTGATCGACCGGGCAAAATGTTTCCATTTCGGCACGCTTTCCCTGACCGATGAACCGGCGGCTGATACGACGCGCCGGGCCGTAGCCTATGCGAAAAAGGCAGGCAAAATCATCAGCTTTGACCCGAATCTGCGCGAGCCGCTTTGGGACAGCCCGGAACATGCCAAAAAAGAAATGCTTTGGGGTCTTTCGCAGGCGGATATCGTCAAGATCAGCGATAACGAAGCCGAATTCCTCTGGGGCACGGACCCGGAATGCTCCGCGCGGAAGCTGATCTCGGAATATGGCTGCAGGGCTGTCTTTGTGACCTGCGGGGCCGACGGCTGCGTGTATGCCTCGGCGGACGGGATAGGCCGCGTCCCGGCGCTCACCGGCATCCGGCCCGCAGATACCACCGGCGCAGGCGATATTTTCGGCGGTTCAGCCCTCAGTATACTGCTGGAAACAGGGCTGCCGTGCTTTGACCGTGAATGGATGGAAAAGGCCGCACGCTACGGCTGCGCGGCTGCCGGGCTTTCTACGGAAAAAATCGGCGGGATCCCCAGTATTCCCGCTCCGGAAGCTGTTTGGAAGAGAATGACTGCATCAGAGGAGAATTGACTATGGAAAACAAGAAATGGGTCGCCGGATGGGGCTGCTCCATCTCGGTCATCGGACAGAAATTTGCAAGCTATGCAAAGGATATGACCGCTCGCTACGTCATATTTCCTACCGTAGACGGGGAGGCAGTCCGCCTGCATTTTTCCAATGAATACAACCTTGAGGACTCAACGATCACCAAAGCGGTGGTTGCCCGTCATCTCAAAGAAGAAAACATCGATCCGGCGACCAATGCCTTTGTCACCTTTGACGGCAGGCCCGGCATCACGATCCCTGCCGGCGGCACTGCCGTGTCGGACCCGCTCCCCTTCCCGGTCAGGGCCGGTGAAAAGTTCTGCGTGAGCCTGTATTTCGGCGAGCTGATCCATGTGTATACAGGACACGGCAATACCGGTATCCATATCGAAAAATACGCAGGCATCGGTGACTGGGCTGCCGCGGAAGCCATTCCCGAAAATGTGCTTCTGCCCGGCGCGCCTTATGTCATGCTGAATACCATTGATTTTCTCTGTGATGAAAAAGTCCGGGCTATCGTTGCCTTCGGCGATTCCATCACCAGCCAGCCCTGGCCGGATTATCTGGCACACCGCCTGTATGAGGAAGGGATCCGCGATATCAGTATCATCCGCAAGGGCATCAGCGGAGGGCGAGTTCTGTCTGATTATGAACAGGAGTATCTGAAAAACTTCGGCAGGGCAGGCATCAAGCGCTTCGAGCGGGATATTTGCCACGCCGGTGTGGAAAAGGTCTTCGTCCTGCACGGCATCAATGATATCATCCACCCGCAGTTCAACGACACGCGCTGGTACAGAAACCTGACGGTCCCCACAGCGGAGGAGATCATCGAAGGATATAAAAAATATATCGAGATTGCGCGCAGACACGGGATCAGGATCTACTTCGGTCTTCTGATCCCCTGTGCCCGGATGAAGAGATATCCGGATGACCGCGAACCCATCCGTCAGGCACTCAACGACTGGATCCGGCAGGCGCCCATCGACGGGATCATCGATTTTGAATCGGCTGTCTGGAATCCCGACAACCATCTTGAAATGCTCCCCGAGTACGATAAGGGCGATCATCTTCACCCCAGCGACCTCGGCCACAAAAAAATGGCGGACAGCATCCCGCTCGAACTGATCACAGAATAAACTGATTTGGTATTTCCGCAGCGAAGGTCTGCACCCTATGCGGAACCGGAAAGGAGGCAATATGCACAGAACCGAAAAATGCGCCGGCCGTCGGCCGGGGACTGCCGTGATCGTGCTTTGCCTCGCAGCCGTGCTGCTTCTGGCGTTTCTCTGCCTGCTGACCGGTTCCTCCCGCATGAGCGTAAAGGAATGCCTGCTGGCGCTGCGGGGCAGCGGAGACGCAGCCGCCGTGCGCATCGTCCGGCAGATCCGTCTGCCGCGGGTGCTGGCAGCCGTCATCGCCGGGGCGGGGCTCTCTCTGTCCGGGCTGATCATGCAGACAGTCCTTTCCAATCCGATGGCCTCTCCCGCCACACTGGGGGTCTCGAATGCGGCTGTGTTCGGCGCCGATCTTTCCCTGCTCGTATTTTCCGGCGGTTCCTTTGTCACCGGCAGCCGGCTGTATCCGGACATGAGCGTCAAGGAACCCTTTGCGGTCTCACTGCTTGCTTTCCTTTTTGCGGCCCTGTCCGTACTGCTGATATTGGGTCTTTGCCGCCTGCGCTCCTTCAGCCCCGGCGTCGTCGTGCTGGCGGGGATCGCCATGGGCTCCGTCTGGACCGCGGCAGCCAATATCCTGCAATATTACGCGACCGATGTCGGGCTTTCCGCAGCCGTGCTGTGGAGCTTCGGCGATTTGGGGCGCGCCACATATCAGACGGATTGGATCATGCTCGTCCCCGTGACGGCAGGTCTGCTGTTCTTTATGACGGTCCGCTGGCATCTGAACGCACTGCTTTCCGGTGACGCCGAGGCCCGCAGTCTGGGGGTCAACGTCAGCCGCCTGCGCTTTTTCGCGCTGCTTCTGAGTTCGCTGATCACCGCCGTATGCGTATCGTTTCTGGGGGTCATCGGATTCGTGGGCATCATCTGCCCGCATATCGCCAAACGGCTGGCAGGGCAGGATCACCGCTTCAGCATCCCGCTCTCTGTACTGCTCGGCAGTCTCCTTCTGCTCGTTTCGGATCTGCTTTCGCGCACGCTGGGGCGCGGCGCATCGCTCCCGGTCGGCGCTCTGACGGCTTTGTTCGGGGCTCCCTTCTTTATCTGGATCATCTTCCGGAGGAAGGAGGACTGCGAATGCTGACGATCCGTCATCTTTGTTTTTCCTATCATAAACATGCCCCGGAGGTCCTGGACGATATTTCCCTGGAGCTCCCGAAGGGGGAGATCGGCGTCCTGCTCGGCCGCAACGGCTGCGGCAAGACCACCCTCTTCCGTGTGCTTCTGGGTATCCGGAAGCCGGACCGGGGTGAGATCCTCTTCGACGGGGAAGATATTCTTCGTCTCCCGGCGCGGCAGCGCGCGCAGCGGATCGCCTGTGTACCGCAGCAGATCCGTTTCGGCGACCTCACGGTTTTCGATTCGGTGCTGCTGGGACGCATCGCGCGTTTCGGACTGCGGGCTTCGGATTCCGACCGGGAGGCAGTCAGCCGGATTCTGGAGGAAATGGAACTGACGCCGCTTGCCGGGCGCAGTGCCGAAGAGCTTTCCGGCGGCGAAAAACAAAAGGTCGCCGTGGCCCGCGCCCTGGCGCAGGAACCGCAGCTGCTGGTCCTGGATGAACCCACCGGCAATCTGGATATCGCCAACGAAGAAATGGTCATACAGCTCGCCAAAACAGCTGCCCGCAGCCGCGGTATCACGGTCCTCTGTTCGATCCACGACCTGAACCGGGCACTGGATTTCGGCACCCGCTTCTGCTTTATGAAAGAAGGCCGGATCATCGCTTCCGGCGGCAGAGAATGTTTTACGCCGGAAACGGTACGCGAAGCCTTCGGCATTTCCGTACAGATGGCGAAGGTCGGCGGCCGCAGTTTTCTGATCGGAGGCAGCATGAATGAAGACTTCTAAATTATTTCTTGTTATATTGATCACGGCACTTTTTCTCTGCGCCTGCCGGCAGTCCGCGCTTCCGGACGATAATGATCCGTCCGAGACCGAAAAATGGCAGGAAGGGGCCTCTGACGCGCTTCCAGAGGCATCCGAGGCGCAGGCACTGACCGTATCCGATATGGTCGGACGGCAGATCCGGATCGTTCCCGGCAGTTTCCGGCGCATCGTGTGCATCGGTGCCGGCGCACTCCGGATGTATTCCTACCTGGGGGATATCGGCCTGCTCTGCGGCGTAGAGGATATAGACAATCCGGCGCTCGAAAACCGGCCTCAGATGTTCGATTCCGTGGCAAGGCCCTATATGCTGGCATACGGAAGCAGCTTTTCCGCACTGCCCTCCTGCGGTGTCGGCGGCCCGAACGCACAATCCGCCGAAGCTGAAAAGATCCTTGCCTGCCGCCCCGATCTGGTCATCAGCGAATATGAAGACGCGGAAAAAAGCGACGCCCTCCAGACGCAGCTGGGCGTGCCCGTACTCACCCTGCGGGGCGGACAGAGCATATTCGACGAACGATTTTCCGGCAGCCTGCGCCTGCTCGGCACGGTCCTGGATAAGACGGACCGCGCAGAAGCGCTTCTGCAATATATTTCCGCGCAGCAGCAGGATCTCGCGGACCGCACCGCCGATATCACCGAGCCGGACAAACCCGCGGTCTATATCTGTGGGCTCGGGAACTG
>JAZLHR010000010.1:0-27650 GCA_045616945.1 Lachnospiraceae bacterium
GTTGATAACTGTTTTTTGAAAGCGCCCTGCCGGGAGCCTTGTTAAGGTTACCCTTTGGCCACCGATGAAAAGGAAGAAAAATCAGCCAGGATTTTTATGAATTGGGGCTTGATTTTTCATAGCTGGTCTCCTGCTCCGCCGGAGCCTCTCCGGCACCGTCCCGCGTCTGCCGCGTCTGCATTTCTTCTTATCTGCTTCCGCTTCCGAAACTGTGTCGGCATTCGTCTCACAGTATTATTATACCACATTCCCCGCGAAAAATGCATTGCAGATGATCTTCGGGCGCAAAAAGGCCGGGATGGGGCCGCAGACTCATCCCGGCGCAGAACACACTCTTCTCTTTTCGAAAAAGAGAAGCTGCTGAAAGCATGCCTTCGGGCTTACAGGCCCTTGGCGATGCGCTCTTCGGCAAATCTCTGGGCGATAACGCCTTCGGGTTCGCCGGAAGCCTTGGATTCTTCCAGAATATCGTAAACCGTATTGAAGATGTTATGGACCTGCTTCAATACATTTTCCTTGTTGTAGGTCGTGAAGGCTTCCTGACCGGCGTTGATGACACCGCCGCCGTTGATGATGAAGTCGGGCGCATAAGCGATGCCGCGGGCCTTCAGCAGACGGCCGCATTCATCGTCCAGCAGCTGGTTGTTGGCGCAGCCGCCGACCGCACGGCACTTCAGCATGGGGATGGTCTCATAATTCAGGGTAGCGCCCAGAGCGCAGGGAGCCAGAATATCGCACTCAGTAGCGTAGAAGTTTTCTTCCGCAACTTCCTTGGCACCCAGCTTCAGCATTTCTTCCATGTTGGCACGGTTGGAATGCGTGGAAACATACAGGTCCGCACCGGCTGCGGCCAGCTGCTTGGCCAGATCAAAGCCGACATGGCCCAGGCCCTGCAGAGCGATCTTGACGCCCTTCAGGCTGTCGGAACCGTTCAGGAACTTGGCGCAGGCACGGATACCGTCAAAGGTACCGATGGCGGTAAAAGGAGAAGGATCGCCGCTGACGGAAGCCCGGCCAACGACCTGCTGCGTCTTGTTCATGACCCAATCCATATCCTGGGTGGTGGTGTTGACGTCTTCAGCCGTGAAATAACGGCCGTTCAGTGATTCAACAGCTTCGCCGTAGGCTTCAAACAGCTCTCTCGTCTTCTTCTTCGGATCAGCAATGATAACGCCCTTGGCGCCGCCGAGGGGCAGACCTGCCGCAGCGTTCTTAAAGCTCATACCGCGGGACAGACGAAGCACATCAAACAGAGCGGCCTCCTCCGTGGCGTAAGGGTACAGACGGCAGCCGCCGACTGCAGGCCCCAGCTTCGTGCTGTGAAGACCGATGATGCATTTCAGTCCTGCCTTCTCATTGTTAAAGAAAGCAACTTCTTCATGTCCGTATTCACGGATCAGTTCCAGGGTAGTGCTCATGTTCGTTCTCCTTTATATGTTAGATTTGGATGGAACTCAAAAATTGTAGCCGCATTCCAGAGCTTTCAGGTTCAGAGCCATCTTGTCCGCATGGCGGGCAGAAATGATCTTCTGAAGCGCAGCCTCCAGATTCTCGCGGTTCAGGGTGGGGCACTCGCGCAGCAGCTTGCCGGTCAGGATCATATTGCCCAAACCGTCCGCCCCCATATCAACAGCCATCTGCGTGGCAGGCAGGTAGAATACCTTCACATCACTGCGCTTCACCTTGCGCTCAATCTGTGTAGAATCGACCAGGATGATCCCGCCGGGCACGACCTGGTCTTCAAACTTATCGAGAGAAGGAAGGTTCATAGCTACCAGCACATCCGGATCGGAAAAGATCGGGGAACCGATGGGTTCGTCGTCGCTGAGGGTCACGCTGCAGTTTGCCGTACCGCCGCGCATTTCGGGGCCGTAGGAAGGCAGCCAGCTTAAATACTTGTTCTCGAGCAGGCCCTTGTAGGCCAGGAATTTACCGGCAAACAGGATGCCCTGACCGCCGAAACCGGCGTAAAAGATTTTGGTCGTCATTTTTTTGCCTCCTGCTCAGCGCTTCTGTCCTTATAGACTCCCAGCGGATAATACGGCAGCATATCGGTGTCGATCCACTTCAGGGCCTTTTCCGGCGTCATGCCCCAGTTGGTAGGGCAGGCAGAAACCACTTCGATCAGAGAAAAGCCCTTGCCCTCCTGCTGATTGCGGAAGGCCTTTTCGATAGCCTGTCCGGCCTTCCGAACATTTGCCACGCTGTTCACGGTCACACGTTCGATATATTCCGGTCCCTTCAGGGTCGAAAGCATCTCGCAGATACCGATGGGCCAGCCGCAATGCTTCACGTCACGCCCGTAAGGGGAAGTCTGGGTGATCTGCCCCGGCAGCGTAGTGGGAGCCATCTGCCCGCCGGTCATCCCGTAAATGGCATTGTTGACGAAAATAACGGTGATATTCTCGTTGCGGGCAGCCGCGTGAACGGTCTCAGCCATACCGATGGAGGCCAGGTCACCGTCACCCTGATAGGTGAAGATGATGCGGGAAGGATCGGAACGCTTCAGGCCCGTTGCAACAGCCGGTGCACGGCCGTGGGCAGCCTCTATCATATCGCAGGCAAAGTACTCGTCGGCCATAACAGCGCAGCCTACCGGGCACACGCCGATGGTCTCGCCTTCGATCCCCAGCTTATCAATAGCTTCCGCGACCAGACGGTGGATGATACCATGGGTGCAGCCGGGGCAGTAGTGAAATTCTTTCTGCGTCAGACTATGCGGTCTTTCAAACGTAGCAGCCATCAGAATTCTCCTCCCGTCATCTTACGAACTTTTTCGATAATCATTTCGGAGCTCGGGATCATGCCGCCGGCACGGTTGCACAGCGCAACGGGTCTCCGGCACTCCTCCGCCAGGCGGATATCGTCGATCATCTGGCCCATGGAAAGCTCCACGGACAGGAAAGCCTTCACCTGCGCGGCTGCCTCACGGATCGCCTTCTTCGGGAACGGCCAAAGCATGATCGGACGGATCAGACCGACCTTGATGCCCTCCCGGCGCAGTACGGCGATCGCATTCTTCGCCACGCGGGATGCGATACCGAAAGCTACGATGGCATATTCGGCATCTTCCATCCGGTACAGTTCACAGCTCTGTTCCTGCTCTTCTACCAGATGATACTTTTCATAGCGCTCAAAGTTCTGACGTTCTAGTTCCTCGGTATCCAGTACCAGCGTATTGATACGGTTATGTGCGCGCTTCATGCCGGTGCCGGTAAGGGCCCAGGGCTTTTCGATGAATTCCGTTTTCTCCGGAGGAAGTTCCACCGGTTCCATCATCTGACCGATCGTGCCGTCCGCCAGCAGCATCGCGGGGATACGGTACTTTTCGGACATATCGAAGGCACGGTAAGTCAGATCGGCCATTTCCTGTACGGAAGCCGGAGAAAAGACCAGCAGATGATAATCGCCGTGTCCGCCGCCCTTGCAGGCCTGATTATAGTCTGCCTGAGAAGGCTGGATACCGCCGAGGCCGGGGCCGCCGCGTTCCACGTTCACGACCAGGCAGGGCAGGTCCGCCGCCGCCAGATACGAAATACCTTCCTGTTTCAGAGAAATGCCGGGCGTGGAGCTGCTCGTCATGGCACGGCGGCCGGTCGAGGCGGCACCGTAAACCATGTTGATAGCTGCCAGTTCGCTCTCTGCCTGCAGGAAACAGCCGCCGATCTTCGGCATCTTCTTGGCCATATAGGCTGCCAGTTCCGTCTGAGGTGTAATAGGATACCCAAAATAATGCATACAACCCGCCCGAATGGCGGCTTCGGCAATCGCTTCATTGCCCTTCATCAATACTTTTTCAGCCATGATCAGCCTACCTTTCTACCCGAATAACGCAGTCGGGGCACATCATTGCGCAGGAAGCGCAGCCCACACAGGCTTCGGGATTTGTAATGACGGCCGGCCAATACCCTTTTTTGTTCAGAGCTTCGCCGGAGATCGCAAGCAGATGCTTGGGACAGGCTGACACGCATAGGCCGCAGCCTTTGCATCGATCTGTGTCAAATGTGATTTTTGCCATTTCTTCCTCCTCTACAGTTCCGTCGGACGCTTCTGCAGCGTCAAACCGAATAGATTATGCTCTCCTTGCTCCCGGAGGGCCGGCAGCAGGCTCTCTTCCGCAGCGGTAAAGCACAGCGGCAGGCCTGCCAGACGCCCGAGTTCCAGCGCCTTATCCCGACCGGCCAGCACCATTTCCGTGCCGGTTTCCGGGCCCAGGTTAGTATTGTTCACAATGCCGGTGAAAGGGATCCCGGCGACGGCTTCGATCTCACGCATCGCCTCCAATGCCTCTTCCGGCTGCCGCGTCAGCGGCCTCAAAAAATTCACCACGAAATAATTTTCGTAATTTTTTTCCTCCAGGATACCGTCCCGGTAGCGGCCAAGCGCATAGGCCCCGCGGTCATCGCCGCCGAGGTCCAGCACCGCATAACGGCTGTGATCCTCGATCAGGCTGTAAGCCTCCGGCGGAAGCGCCGGGAGGTCCACATTGCTGCCTGCGAAGGGAAGGGCGATCACCCGCACTCCCGCGGCTTCCAGTTCCTCACAGCTGTCCTTGCTTCGGAAATAGGGATTCACGATGTCCAGGTCAGCCAGCGTTACCGGCAGATGCAGACGGCTCAGATACAAAGCCCAGTTCACAGCCAGGTTCGTCTTTCCGCTGCCGTAATGTCCCGCAAACAGATGCAGTCTCTTCATTCCGGACTCCTGAATTTCCCGAAGCGCTCCTTCGCATCCTGTTCTGCCTGCGCGAAGAGCTTCTCCGCATTGTCGGGGAAACTGGTCTTCAGACTGCGGAAACGCAGTTCACCGTCCAGGAAGTCCGCAAACGGAAGCGTCGGTTCCTTGCTGTCCAGTACGACCTTGCCTGTACGCGGATTATAGTGATACAGAGGCCAGTAGCCGCTTTCCACGGCTCTGCGGCTTTCCTCCATCACGGAGGACATGCCCTTCACGATCCCGTGAGACTGGCAGGGCGTATAGGCGATGATCAGGGACGGACCGGGATAAGCTTCCGCTTCCTTCAGTACCCGGATCAGCTGTGCCGGATTGGCACCCATCGCCACCTGAGCCACGTAGATATTGCCGTAGCTCATCATGATCGCACCCAGGTCCTTCTTGCGTGTTTTCTTGCCGCTGGCCGCGAACTGCGCCACGGCGCCGAGCGGTGTAGCCTTGGAGGACTGTCCGCCGGTGTTGGAATATACCTCGGTGTCTATCACGAATACATTGATATTTTCGCCGGAAGCAAGCACGTGGTCCAGACCGCCGAAGCCGATATCATAGGCCCAGCCGTCACCGCCGTACATCCAGAAGCTCTTTTCGGCCAGCTGGTCCTTTGCTTCCAGGATCTCTCCGGCCAGATCGCCGCCCAGGCGTTCCAGCAGGGGGATCAGGCGGTCCGCTGCCTCGCGGGAAGCATCCGGATCGTCAAAGGCTGCGAGCCATGCCTGCGCCGCTTTCTCAGTTTCCGCATCCGTTCCGGCTGCCAGCAAAGCCTCCACGCGGCCTTTTTCTTTCTGGCGCTGCTGCTTGGAGGACAGATACAGCCCCAGCATCAGTTCCGCGTTGTTTTCAAATAAGCTGTTGGTGTAAGCCGGGCCGAAGCCTCTGGCGTTGGTCGTATAAGGGATTCCGGGGATGGGAGAACCCCAGGCCTGGGAACAGCCGGTACCGTTTGCCCAGTAGACCCGGTCGCCGAA
Organism: Lachnospiraceae bacterium; assembly: GCA_045616945.1. Classification (GTDB taxonomy): domain Bacteria; phylum Bacillota; class Clostridia; order Lachnospirales; family Lachnospiraceae; genus UBA6987. Next base: position 5,700 of record JAZLHR010000010.1, read on the forward strand.
CAGCTGCGTCAGCAGCTTCGCATAAGGCGTCTCGCCGCAGCCGGCACAGGCCGCGGAGAATTCCAGAAGCGGCTGCCTGAACTGGCTTCCCTTGACCGTGTAGGGGTCGAATATGCTGCCCTTTGAGGAAAGGCCGAGACCGTATTCCCAGCTAGCATCCTTTTCCGCAGTAAATTCCGCCGGGACCATGGTGAGCGCGGCCCCTGCCTTCGGACACACGTGGACGCATGAGCTGCAGCCGGTGCAGTCACGGGAAGATACTTCCAGACGGAAGCGGTAGGCACCGGCGCCGGGACCCTTTGCCGGGACAGTGCGGAAGCCTTCGGGTGCCTGCGCAGCCTCTTCCTCGCTTACAAGATAAGGCCGCAGTACAGCGTGCGGGCAGACCAGTGAGCAAAGATTGCACTGCAGGCACTGCTCCGGATCCCACGAAGGGATATTCACCGCGATCCCGCGCTTTTCGAAGGCGGTCAGACCGGGATCCATGATCCCGTCCTCATAGCCGCGGAAAGCACTTACGGGAAGGCTGTCGCCCCGCTGGGCGTTGATGGGAAGCAGGAACTGCTTCACCGCGTAAGGCAGGCTTTCATCACAGGTCTCCGGCACATCGGCAAGCTGCTTCCAGCTTTCCGGAACGGCGGCCGCACGGCAGCCATCCGCGCCGGCCCGCACTGCCTCCAGATTCATTTTCACGACGGCTTCGCCCTTGGCGGCATATTTGCGGCTCACGGCTTTTTCCAGAAGTTCCAGCGCCGCCTCACGGGGCATCAACTTTGCCAGGCAGAAGAAAGCTGCCTGAAGCACCACGTTGGTATGGCTTCCCAGCCCCAGCCGCTCCGCGATATGTGTCGCGTCGATCACATACAGACGGATGCCTTTTTCTGCGAGCAGCTTTTTGACCGTGACGGGCAGACGGCTTTCCAGTTCCGCATCGTCCCAGCTGCTGTTCAGGAGCAGGGCGCCGCCCGGCTTGATTTCCTGTACGATATCGTATTGGCTGATAAAGGTCTGATTGTGGCAGGCGACGAAATCCGCCTGCTTTACGAAATAAGAACCGCGGATAGGGCTCCGCGAGAAACGCAGATGCGATTTGGTGGTGCCGAAGGATTTCTTCGCATCATATTCAAAATACGCCTGCGCGTACATATCGGCATATTCGCTGAGGATCTTCACAGTCTCGTGATTTGCGCCGACGGTACCGTCGCCGCCCAGTCCCCAGAACTTGCAGCTCACCGTATCCGCTGCGCCGGTATCGATCGGTGCCGGGAGCGGCAGGGAGCGGAAGGTCACATCGTCTTCGATGCCGACCGTGAAATTCGTCCGCGGCGAATCTGCGGCCAGATTATCAAATACCGCCAGCATCTGTGCCGGATCCACATCCTTGGAGGAAAGGCCGTAGCGTCCGCCTACGACCCGGATATCCCGGCCTGCGCTCATGACCGCAGCACACACATCCTGATACAGAGGCTCGCCGCCGCTGCCCATTTCCTTGCAGCGGTCCAGCACCGCCAGCTTTTTCACGGTCGCCGGCAGGGCCTGCAGGAACATATCTCCCGCAAAAGGCCGATACAGTCTTACCTGCAGGAAGCCGACCTTGCGGCCGCGTGCATTCAGATAATCCACCGTTTCCTGCAATGTTCCGGATACGCTGCCCATGGCCGTGACGACCTCTTCGGCCTCCGGATCACCGTAATAGTCAAAAATATGATAGCTGCGCCCGGTCAGTGCGGACACCTGCTGCATATAGTCCTCCACGATCCCCGGCAGTGCGTCGTAAAACGGGTTGGACGCCTCACGCATCTGGAAATACACGTCTCCGTTGATGACCATATTCCGGATCATGGGATGTTCCGGATTGAGCGCACGGCTGCGGAACTGCGCCAGCGCCTCTTTATCCATCAGTTCCGCCAGCTGCTTCGTATCCGGCAGCTCGATGCGGGAAAGCTCATGGGAAGTGCGGAACCCGTCAAAGAAATGCATGAAAGGCACACGGCCCTTCACCGCCGAAAGATGTGCCACAGCCGCCAGATCTGCGCATTCCTGCACACCGGCGGAACAAAGCTGGGCGATCCCTGAGGAACGGCAGGCCATTACGTCCGAATGATCCCCGAAGATACTCATTCCGTGTGTTCCGACGGTCCTGGATGCTACATGAAGCACCGCCGGCAGATGCTCGCCCACGATACGGTACAGAGTGGGGATCATCAGCATCAGTCCCTGACTGGAGGTAAAGGTCGCAGCCAGACTGCCTGCCTGCAGAGAACCGTGCAGTGTGCCTATGGCACCCGCCTCGGACTGCATTTCCACCAGACGTACCTGCTGGCCGAACATATTGGTTCTTCCCTTGGCGCTCCAGACATCCGTCATCGTTGCCATCGGAGAAGATGGGGTAATCGGGTAGATTGCCGCTATCTCAGTGAATTCATAGGCCGTCCTTGCGGTGGCCTCATTGCCATCAACAATAGCGTACTGTTTTGTCATTTTTCCCCCTTTTACAGCTCATAACGTTTGATTTTTCCGCTGATGGTCTTCGGAAGCTCGTCCCGGAAGACCACGATGCGGGGATATTTGTAAGGAGCAGTGCGGTTCTTGACATGCTCCTGGATCTCCTTCACAAGCTCGGCGGAAGGCTTGGTGTCCTTCGTGAGCACGATGCTGGCCTTGACGACCTGCCCGCGGATCTCATCCGGCACGGCGGATACGCCGCATTCCAGCACGTAGGGCAGCTCCAGGATGACGCGCTCGATCTCGAACGGGCCGATCCGGTAGCCGGAGGATTTGATCACATCGTCCACGCGGCCCACATACCAATAATAGCCGTCCTCATCGCGCCAGGCTGTATCGCCGGTATGGAAGAAGCCGTCCCGGAAGACTTCCTTCGTCTTTGCCTCATCGCGGTAATAGCCGCGGCAGAGACCGACGGGAGCCCCGTTCCGGACATCCACCACGATCTCGCCGACTTCGCCGGTAGGGACCGGCCGGCCGTCGCGGTCCAGCAGGTCCAGCTTGTACTGCGGCGATGCCTTGCCCATGGACCCCGGCTTCACCGGCATTCCGTTGAAGTTGGCAATGGCGAGCGTCATCTCCGTCTGACCGAAGCCTTCGGTGATCTCCAGGCCGGTCACGCGGGCAAATTCCCGGGCTGTTTCCGCATTCAGAGCCTCGCCTGCCGTGGAAATATGCCGCAGGGACGAGAAATCGTAGCCGTCCAGTCCTTCCTTGGTGAGCATACGCAGCATCGTAGGCGGTGCGCAGAAGGTCGTAATACGGTATTTCCCGAACAAAGGAAGGATCTCCTTTGCATCGAAGCGGTCGAAATCATATACGAAGATCGCATCCTCGCAAAGCCACTGGCCGTACAGCTTGCCCCAGCAGGCCTTGCCCCAGCCGGTATCGGAGATCGTCAGATGCAGCTGGTCGGGCTCGCAGCAGTGCCAATAGCGTGCCGTCAGATAATGCCCCAGCGGATAGCTGTGCTTGTGCTCGACCATCTTAGGCATCCCCGTGGTCCCGGAGGAGAAGAAAATGAGTGCCGTGTCCTCGCCGCAGGGCGTATCGGGACGCCGCTCGAAATGGCTCGAATAGATCTTGTATTCCCCATCGAAATCACGCCAGCCGCCCCGCTTTCCGTTAACCAGGAAAAGAGATTTGACGGAGGGGCACTTCGGCAGCGCCTCCTCGATCAGAGCCGGGATACCGGCGTCATCGACGGCGATCACGGCGGATACCTCCGCGGTCTGGAAGCGATATTCGTAATCGTGAGCCTTCAGCTGATAGCTGGCGGGGATCGGGATCGCTCCCAGCTTATGCAGAGCGATCATGGAGAACCAGAACTGATAGCTGCGGCGCATGACCAGAAGCACTCTGTCGCCCTTCCTGACGCCGCACTGTTCCAGATAGTTGGCTACACGGCCGGATTCCTTCTTCATGTCTTCGAAGGTGAACCGGCGTTCCTTCCGGCTGCGGTCCAGATGCAGCATGGCCAGACGGTCCGGATATTCCCGTCCCAGGCGGTCGATGACATCGAAACCGAAGTTGAATTTATCCACATTGCTGAATTTCACGCCGCTGACGATCCCGTTTTCGTCCTCGCGCGCCGTGACAAAATCGCGGCAGAGCAGCGCGGTCTTGGAAATGGGCGTCCGCTGCGAAGGCAGCACCAGCGGTCCTTTTTCCTCGCCGGGAATGACTACGGAACAGAAAATGCAGTCCTTTCCGTCTATCGCGATCATTCCGTGCGGCGTGGAGCTGTTGTAGTAGATACTGTCGCCTTCGTGCAGGATTTCCTTATGCTCGCCGACCTGTACCAGCAGCGTCCCGTCCAGCACCAGGTCGAATTCCTGACCTCTGTGGGTGATCTGATGGATCGGCTTATCCTGCAGTTCTTCACTGTATTCATAGCGGACCCAATAGGGCTCCGCGATCTTATCTTTGAATTTCGGAGCCAGAGACTGGATCACGATACCATCTTCCTTAGCGGTATCCCAGCCCTGATTCCGGCGGGTCACATCATAAGTGGAAAGGCGTGCTGCCCGGCCCTCGATGAGTTCGGCCATATCGATCCCGAAAGCCTGCGCACACTTGTGGATGAAAGTAAAGGGAAGATCTGTCTCACCTTCCTCATAGATCTGATACTGTTCCAGCTCGACCTCTGCCTTTTCCGCCATGATCTCCGGGGAAAAGCCCATGACCTCACGCATCCCGCGGATACGGTTGGCGATTTCCTTCAGCTGTAAGATGGATTCGCTTTGCATCACTTTGCCTCCCTTTTCTGCATTTTGGAAAATTCCTCTTTCATCTTGTATTTCAGGACTTTCCCGGCTGCATTCATAGGAAATTTTTCTACGAATACGAAATATCTCGGTACTTTATGTCTGGCGATGCTTGCCGTCCCGAAAGCTTTCATTTCCTTCGCATCGGCCTGCTCGTTGTCGTTCAGGATGATCCAGGCACAGATCTCTTCGCCGTACGCGGGATCCGGCACGCCGATCACCTGCACATCGCGCACCTTCGGATGCGTCAGATAGAATTCCTCGATCTCACGCGGGTAAATATTCTCGCCGCCGCGGATGATCATATCCTTCAGCCTGCCCGTCACCCGGTAATATCCTTCCGCATCCCTGCGGCAGATATCGCCGCTGTGCAGCCAGCCGTCTCGGTCGACGGTCCTGGCGGTGGCCTCCGGCATCTTGTAGTAGCCCTTCATGATATTGAAGCCGCGTGCCACGAATTCGCCGTCCTCGCCGTCCGGCTTTTCGGCGCCGGTCTCCGGATCGATGATCCTGCATTCCACTCCGGGGAAAGCCGTCCCGACCGTCTCGCAGCGATGCGCCAGATCTTCATTCACCTCACCCATCGTACAGCCGGGCGAAGCCTCCGTCTGACCGTACACGGAAAGGATCTCCGTCATGTGCATTTCCGCGGCAGCCCGCTTCATCAGCTCCGGCGGGCAGTTGGCCCCGGCCATAATGCCGGTGCGCATCCGTGAAAAATCGGTCGACGCGAAGTCCGGATGACCGAACATGGCCACAAACATCGTCGGCACACCGTTCATGCAGGTGATCTTTTCCTGCCGGATAGCCGCGAGCGCGCTCTGCGGTGAGAAATACGGGAGCGGGCAAAGCGTCCCGCCGTGCGTCATGACGGAGGTCATGGTCAGTACCATGCCGAAGCAGTGGAACATCGGGACCTGTACCAGCATCCGGTCCGCAGTGGAAAGGTCCATCCGGTCTCCGATCAGCTTGCCGTTGTTGATGATCCCGCGGTGCGTCAGCATAACACCCTTGGGGAAGCCGGTCGTTCCGGAGGTATACTGCATGTTGGCAACGTCCTCCGGCTTTACCTGTGCGGCACGCCGCCGCACCTCCTCAAGCGAGATCTCCTCGCCCATATCCAGCATATCTTCCCAGCTGAGGCAGCCCTCGGTCTCAAAGCCCACCGTGACCACGTTCCGCAGGAAGGGCAGTCTGTCGGAGTAAAAGGGCGTACCCTTTTTGTGGCCCTGCAGCTCCGGCAGCAGCTCGCGCATGATAGCCGCATAATCCGAATCCTTGAAGCCCTTCGTCATGACCAGGGTATGCGTGTCGGATTGACGCAGCAGATATTCGATTTCTCTTGTTTTATAAGCCGTATTGACCGTTACCAGCACGGCGCCGATCTTCACGGCTGCCCAGAAGGCCAGGAACCATTCCGGCACATTGCCCGCCCAGACCGCCACATGAAAGCCCGGCCGGACGCCCAAAGCAAGGAAGGCAGCCGCCGTACGGTCGACATCCTTGCGGAACTGACTGTAGCTGCGGGTGTAATCCAGGCTGGTGTAGCGGAAAGCACACTGGTCGGGGTACAGCTCCGCGACGGTATCCAGCAGCTTGGGGAAGGTGATATCCAATATTTCGTTCTTTTTCCAGGGGAAGGTACCGGTACCGACGCGGTTCGTCTCAAGCGAGGCATGCTGCTTGGTCTTTTCCTCAAAGGCCCCCATAAAGCAGCCGAAATGCGTGAGCACGATATCGGCATCCGTGATCTCTTCGTTCCAGTCCACACAGAAAAAGCCGTCGTAGTTCAATGAACGGAGCGCGTTCACAAAGTCCGCCGCCGGCAGGTCTCCCTCGCCCAGCAGCACATCCCGCCCGTCCTTCCGGTCGCCGATCCGCACATAGCGGATGTAGGCTCCGAGCGTCTTCATGCCTGTCTCGGCGCTTTCGCCCGCTTCGAAATAGGTGTCGCGGATATTCCAGGCAACGCCCATGCAGGGGGAAGCGAAGGAACGGATGAGCTTGACGGCGCGTTCTGTTTCCGCCAGATAACCGGAGGTCTCCCACAGCAGTTCGATTCCCTGCTGCTCGGCCCGCTGCACTGCCGGTGCCAGCAGCTGCCGCAGTTCATCCGGGTCACGCCGCTCCGTCAGACGCAGGATGACCGCCGGTGTGCCTGCCGCCGCAGCCATATCCACGGTCTGCAGCAGGGAATGTACACGGAAATCCTCGTGCAGAGACTCCTGATAAGTCACGGCCGCCAGCTGCAGTCCTCGGTTCACCAGCTTGCGCCTGGCCTCCGAGCTGTTTTCCACCCGCAGCACACTGTCCGCGTGCCGCCGGCGTTCCGTTACGGCATCATGGATCTCAAAGCCCTGCATTCCGTAGTCATAAGCCAGCCGACACAGGTCCAGGAAGCTGTCCCTATTCACATGTTTTGTCGAAAAGCAAAGCTTCATGACTGTTCCTCAAATACGATTTTGTTGAGCGCATTCAGGTACGCCCGGATGCTGGCGCCCACGATATCCGTGGAAAGGCCGTTGCCCGCATAGAGGCGTCCGCCGCTGCGCAGCTTCACCAGGGTCGAGCCGAGCGATTCCTTGCCCTCGGTCACGGCCTGGATCTGGAAATCGTCCAGTTCGTAATGAAAGCCCACACAGCTTTCCAAAGCACGGAAGGCTGCGTCGATGGGACCGTCGCCGTCCGCCACGCCGGAAAGGCTTTCGCCGTTCTTGATGAGCCGCACCTGCGCCATGGACTGGGTCAGGTTGCCGGAATGGACGCTGTAGCTTTCCAGATGGAAGGTCGAAGGCACCTGCATCGCGGCAGAACCGACGATTGCTTCCAGTTCCCGGCGTCCGACGGAGCTCTTGCGGCTGCAGATCTTCATCAGCGCGTCATATACTTTCCCGTAATCTTCTTCCGAAAGGTCATAGCCCAGGCTTATGACGGCGGCCTTCACCTCCGGCAGACCCGAGGCACTGTCCAGAAATACATCCTTCGTATTTTCCCCGGCAGCTGCGCCGGAGCTCAGAAAGTCGCGGTGTCCGAGCTTTTTCAGCAGGGCTTCCGTATCGCGGTGAAGCTCCGTGAGCTTCAGGCCCGTTTCCAGAGCCAGATCCTCGCCTCTGGCCCCCAGCAGCGTAGCCAGAGAGTCCGCCGTCAGGCAGTTTTTGCCGCAGATCCCGCATTTCACTCCGCTTGCGCCGGCCTTCAAGGCTTCCAGCGCACCGGCCAGTCCGAGATGCAGCGCATCCGAAGGTGCCGCGTACAAAGGCAGCTTCACACGGGCAAGGACCTTTTCCGTCAGACATTTCCAGTCCTCCGGCAGCAGGCTGCCTGCACCGTCGCAGAGCGTAAGCGCCGTCGCTCCGGCATTTGCCGCCGTCTCAAGCGCCTGCAGCAAAAAGGCCTCATCCGCGCGGCCGGCATCTTCGGCGGCGAATTCCACGTTTGCGCACTTTTCTGCGGCCGCCTTCACCATGCGCTCCAGCTTTGCCAGAAGGGCAGGGGCTTTCATGCCCAGTTCATACTCCATAAAAGCTGCCGATACCGGCAGGGAAACCGACAGACAGGGCCGCTGTGCATCCCGGATGCAGGCCCACGCCTGCGAGGCGTCTTCATCTTCCCGGTCAAGCTCCAGCGAAAGGGTGCAGCCGCTCACAGCTGCCGCAATGGTCCGGTAAATGACCGTATCTTCCTTCGGCTTCCGCACCGGAGGCAGCTCGATCACGTCCACGCCGGAGCGGCAAAGCTCCTGCGCAACGGCAGTCTTCTCCCGGAACAGCAGCGGGGCACTGCGTTCCCGCATCAGCTGCTTCAAACTGTTGTCTAAAACGGTAATCCTGGCCATGGGCTATCTCCCTAAAAAAAAAATCCGGCTCAGAAAAGCCGGAAATGTATAATCTGGTTTCTCTATGCATCTGCTCCTTATTCAACTGAAACGAGCCCCTTTACCAGGGGCATAATGACGTCCAGTAGAATGACTGCATAAGAAGTGATCTTCATAGTGGTAAATCTCCTTCGCCCGGTACTATAAGCCTTTTCGCGGCATTTGTCAAGCGGCAATTTCGGTTTTTTCTGCATACATATACGTACATATACACGCTTTTGCAGCAAAACTGTATAATATGCGAACAGAGCCGTCAGTCTTCGGGCTTCAAAGTATACGTAAAGACCTTATCTCCCTCCGGCAGGTGCGCGGTGATGCGATAGTCCCCGTAAAAGCCGCGGAAAGCGATCTTCCCGCCCTGTACCGCCGAAGATACCTTTGTGTGCCATTCCTCGCGGATCAGCTTTTTAAGGGCCCGGAAAGCAGGCTTTTCGCTCATATCGAAGCGCAGCAGTCCGCCGTAGTATAAATTTTCACCGACAGTCATATCTCCCTGCGGGGCAAATGCGGCATAGCCGTCCACCAGATTCCAATATACGATCGAGTCCATGCTCTTGTGGCTGAAGAACATTTTGAACAGATTCACCAGAAGATCCGCCTGAATTTCCTCATCCTCCGCCGCATCGCTGTAGGCAGGGATCGTCATCTCCGTCAGCTGCATTTTCCGGCCGAAACGGGAAAACAGATCCAGGAAGCTCAGCATGAAGTCGGGATTGTAGCGGGCCGCCGCCACCTTCGCTTCGGCCTCACGCGGCTGGAAGGTGTGGAACTGGAAGCCGATGGTATCCAGATGCGTTATTCCTTCATTGAACAGGCGCTCCAGCAGCAGATAGTAAAAATTCCGATTGTTGATGCACGGGGAGAATGTTCTGTATTCATTGATGATCAGGCGGTTGTTCGGGAAATACTTTTCCGCCTCACGCCAGCTCCATTCCACGAAATCGTCTTCCATGAAGAAGGAAGAAAGATATTTCGAGGACAGTGTTTCGTTCGTCACCTCAAAGCTGGGGATCTGATCCGCATACCGCTCCGCGATCTCGCGGAAATGCGCGGAAAGGGCCTTCTTCATTTCAGCCGGGTCGGCGCCCCGCAGCCAGGTCGGGACAAATTTATCGTAGTTCAGGCAGTGACATTTCGGTTCGATATTCTTCTCGCGGCAATATTCCAGGCAGAGATCCGTTGCCGGGCGGCGATAGACTTTCGGCGAATCCTTATCGTAGCGCGGCTTTCCTTTCTCCGGCTCCAGATCGCTCCAATAAAAGGGCACCGTTGCCAGGTTGAAAAGCTCCGCGAATTTTTCCCGGTAGATACGGTTCTTTTCATCGCTTTCCATTTCATCCAGCATGAACAGATTGGCCCCGAAACGGAAGGCATGATTCACCAATTCCGCCTCCACGGGCGTGCCTTCCGGAAGCAGCTGACCGTCCGGGCAGGCATCCAGCAGGGCGTTCCCCTTGCGGTTTTCCTCAATGCCGGCATCGATCCGATGCTTCATTTCCTCCGTCATTCCGTCAAAAAAACGCAACGCTGCTTCTCTGCGCATAGTACTTTTCCTCCTCGGACAGCTTTCGCCCCAGTATACCCTTCCGTGCCGTTTTTGTCAATTCGGCTTCTCTTTCTTCATCCCTTGACCGGCTTCCGCCTGCGTGCTATAGTGGCGGTATCACAGCTCGGAGGTATCGGCTTATGAATATATTGTCCATCGGCAACAGCTTCTCGCAGGACGCGCAGCATTTTCTGGCACAGATCGCCGCGCATAACGGACAGCAGGTCACTGCCGTCAATCTGTATATCGGCGGCTGCTCGCTGGAGCGGCATTTCCGCAATCTGATGATGGATTCCCGCGAGTATGACATGGAGTTCAACGGCTTCAAGACCGGCTTCAAGACCAGCATCCGCGAAGCGCTCCTGACCCGTGCCTGGGATGTGGTGACGCTGCAGGAGTGCAGTCCTTCCTCCCCCGATTACCAGAAATATCAGCCGTATCTGGATCTGGTCGCTGCGGAAGTCCGCAGACTCTGCCCGAAAGCCAAGATCTGGATCCATGAGACCTGGGGCTACGAGACCGGTTCCGATAGGATCTTGAAAAAATTTCCGCAATATGCCGACATGGCGGCGATGTATGCCGACATCCGTGACTCTTACCGCAAGGCAGCCAAAGCCATCGGCGCGGAAGGGATCATCCCCGCCGGCAAGGCAATGCTTGCACTGGCGGAAAGCGGTCTGCAGGCACACCGCGACGGCTATCATGTCAATAAGGGCTATGCCCGCTACATGCTCGCGCTCGTATGGTGCAGAACCCTGCTGGGGATGGATATTTCCGCCGACACCTTCCGCGATTTCGACACGACCGTTCCCGTCACGGAGGAGGAATGCCGGGCAGCCATCGCTGCAGCCGTCGCAGCCACCGAATAAACAGTCATTTTTCAACATATACAGTAAAAGGGCCCGGCTTGCGCCGGGCCCCTTTGTGTGAAAGCTTCACGCTTCTTTTTCGGCTGCTTCATTCAGCTTTTTCAGCAGACGCAGCAGTTCCTGCTTTTCATCGTCCGTGAGCGCGGCAAAACGCCTGCCCAGACGGTATTCGCGCATTTCCTGCATCTCTGCGCGGAAAATGGCGCCTTCCTCCGTCAGGAAGATCCGCACGGCACGGCGGTCATCCCCGCAGAGCTCTTTGCGGGCAAAGCCCTTCTCCACCAGATGGCGCACCGCCTCGGATACGGACTGAGGGCGGATCTCCAGCTTTTCCGCCAGCTGGATCTGACCGATGCCTTCCGTCTCGCTCAGCTGGTCCAGGATCCTTCCCATTCCGTGGAAATGCGGGCCCTGGCAGCGGGGAGGCATAAAGGGCGGTCTGCGGCAGCCGTCGGGGCCGACGGCCCAGGGTGCTGCGGGTGCCGCGGGCGGGCAGCCCTGCGGGCCATGGCAGTGATGATGTTCGTGGTTTCTGCGGATCTGAGCGTTAAACTTTCTGAGTTCTTCCATAATATTTTTTTCGATCATGATTTGTTCCTCCTTACAGTCGAAATATGGTTTATCAGGTACCTGCGCATGTTATATCAAATACTAAGGTACCTGTCAATATGTTTTTTTACATTTTTTCAAAATTTTTTTTGAGGCCGTTTTCGACGTTCGGAGCATGAAAAAAGGGGATGAAACCGCTTCATCCCCTTCGCGTATCTTCTTATTCGAAATAATCCTGCAGGACCCGCATCAGGAAGCGCAGCCCCTGCTGCATCGTGCTGACATCCACATTTTCTTCCCGGGTATGGGCCTTTCTCCCGACACCCGCACCGATGCACACCGCCGGGATGCCCTTGGACAGCGGATAGTTCGCGTCCGTGGACCCGCTCCCCTCCGGATTGTCCAGCCCGTAGATCTCCATCTGGGCCGCCTTCACCCGATTCTTGAGCTCGGTAAACTCCGGTTCCTTCACATCCCCGTTGCAGGGACGTTCGCCCAACAGTTCCACCTCTATATCCAGCCCCGCAGCCTGGAAGGCGTCGATCGTCTTTTCAAACATATTGCGCATGAATGCCAGGCATTCACGGTCATCGGAGCGGTACTCGTAAAGCATGGATGCGTTCTGCGCGATGGTATTGACCGAAGTGCCGCCGCTGATCTCGCCCACGTTATAGGTCGTCTTGCAGCCCGCCTTGACCGGGACCTTGACCCGGTAGAGCGTATCGATGATCCCCGCCAGCCAGGCGATCGCATTCTTATTGCCGAAAGCGCTGTAGGAATGACCGCCCTCGGTCCGCACGGTCACGCGGTACCGTTCGGAACCGACGCCCCGTGTGATCAGAGCCTTCGGGCCGCCGTCTATGGTGATCAGTTCCTTCAAACGGCCGGCAAAATCGTCCGTGATCCGGCGGGAGCCCTTCAGATTGCCCAGGCCTTCCTCGCAGGAATTCGCGACCACCAGCAGGTCCTTCTTCGGCTTTCTGCCGCGGTCCGTGTAGTATTTCACCGCGTGCAGCAACAAGGTCAGGCGCATCGTATCGTCGCCGATGCCGGGGCAGGCCCAGATATTTCCGTCTTCCTTCAGCGGAAGCGGCTCGGTATCCGGGAATACCACGTCCGTATGGGCCATGATCGCCGTCAGTTCCGAAACACCGTCGTTCTGCACCGGCCAGATCACATTCAGTGCCGGGTCTACATATACGCCCTGCGCACCGTTCTTTTCCATCCAGGCCTTCACATAAGCGACGCGCTTTTCCTCGTGATGCGAAGGGGCGGGGATCACCGCCAGTTCCCGCAGGAACTGCTTTGCCGCCGGAATGATTTGCTCCGCATATTGCTCCATATCTTCTGTAAGCGCCATAATTCCCTCCAAGCTCCGTGCGGAGCGATATTATATTTCGACGGTCTCGAAGCCCATCATCGTACCGAAGGCCTTGATCTCTTCTTTGTCAGCGCCGTAGATCATGGCGGAATGATGTGTTCCGCCCGCCAGCGAATATTCCTTCAGGAATTCCCGCAGCGGCTTATGCGGCTTGAACCAGCCCTGCGTCGCGTTTCCGTAAGCACCGTTCTCCAGGCCGATATCCAGCATTTCGCCCTCCGTGACGATCATTCGGAAGCCTTCCTTCTGCGGTGCCAGATTGATATAGACCACCTTGCCGCCGCGGTAGCAGTTATTCATGCTGACCGTATCGCCGCAGGAATTGTAGCCGAACGGCTTATCCGAAACATGCGGCTTCCAGGCGGCAAGATTCGGGTTGCTCTCGCCCATGTGGCTGAGCAGCAATACATCCTGCACCCAGTCGGGGCAGAACATTTCCGTAAAGGTCGTATCGGGATAGGCCTGCAGAAGCGCCCCTACCAGGCCCGCGGTCAATACATCGCCCTCGCCGGCATATCCCTGCCCGCGCTCCAATACCTTGCAGCACTCGGGGAAGGGCATTTTCGGCAGTCCGCAGCGGTCCAGCGTCAGGAAATTCACCGTAACGGAGCCCAGGCGGTTATCTTCCATCCATTTGCGGACAGCCAGCCCGGAACGGGTCGCCGCGCGGTAGTTTTCTTCCTGCTTGACATTTACGGCATAGCGGCTGCGGTCGGAGGCGATCTCCGCCTCCACTTCATCATCCGTGACCTTAGCGAGATACGTCTGTACCAGCTCCGGCGTCATATAGCTGACCTCCGCGCCGATCTTTGCCCGGTAGTCTTCATCCGAGATCAGGAAATCGCCCATGCCGGTAAAGGAACCGCCCACGGAGCCGACCTTCATGGTTCGGTAAGCCGCGGCTGCGGCGGCGGCACGGCAAAGGCCGACCGCTTCATCGATCACGGGGCTGCTCTGCACATGACCGACGCAGAGGAAATACGGTCTGCCGCTGCGTCTCAGCAGATTGCACATATCCTGCACCCCGTGGATCCCGTGATTGTTCATGATCCGGTCATCATAGGCTGCCGCGCTGACGAGTTCCAGATCCGGCGTCGTATCCAGTACGATCAGGGGCGCCTGAATTTTCAGCAGTGCGCCGATGGATTCCAGCGAGGGCGAATAAGCCAGGTGATACGTGATCACGGCAGTCACCTGCTCGCAATTGAACATTTCTGCCGCCGCATCGAATTCGCCCTTCGTGCGGCAGATAGGGGCCTTCACCAGCTCCAGGCCGCGGGCCGTGAGCATCTCCGTCAGCTTACCGGCATATGACTCGCAGGGGACCCGGAAAGCCGGATCGGTATCATCATACAGCTTAATATACAGGGGCAGGAACCCCACCTTGATCTTAGTCATTTCAGCCTCCTTCTTGATCGCCGTATACGCGGCGTCTCTCTTCCGCTTCCTTACTGCCTGCAATCTAGCAAAAACGGATAGGAAAGTCAAGTTCCGCGCCCGCACAGACGGATATATGGTATAATGAAATTTGTTCGATGCGGGACGCGCAGGTTTTTCCCCGTGCCTGCCGCAATACATGATCCCGCAGATCAGTCAGGAGCTTCATGATGAATCGTTTATCCTCCGCAGCAGATTACAGCCGGATTTGGGGCATCACATTGCCGGATGTTCTGAAGCCTTATACACTTCGGGCGGAAGCTTTCTTCGCAAGAGAAGGGACTGCCATCACAGACACAAAGCGGCTTCGCCGCCTGAACGACCGGTATCATCTGTTCCGCAGCCGGCAGAAGGAAATATTTGCCGCCGCAGAAGAGATTTCCAAGGATGACGGTCTGCTGCTATATTGCTATTTTCTGTATCTCATCCTATATGACCGCCTCTGCTGCGATCCCTCGCTTCCCCTGCCCGAAGCCCCCGACAGGAACTGTGCCGCCACCGATTTCGCGCCGCTCTTCTCCTTCCTTTTCTTTACCGAAGCCGCCGCCGCGAACATGGAGCGCCGCGGTCTCCCCTTTCAGGTGATCTCCGATACGCTCCACGGCTTTGAGGCGGAAATGGATGACTACGAACTGCTCTACGGCCGCCCGGGCGTCCGCATCTATATCAATTGGTTTTTCCTCTTTATCAGCGGCGAGCTGCTGCGCATCGGCCGATTGGTATATCAAATCGGGGTATTGAAGGATCCCATCCGCGTTTACCGGAAGGGCACGGATGTCCGTATCCTCTGGGACGGAGCGCAGCTGCATCGCGGCGGAATGAGATTCGGTGCTGCCGGCTGTACGGAAGCAGACGGAATGTACGAAGCAGCCATCACCGAAGAGGGAGACTGTGTGACAGGCTATTCCGTGAATGCCCTGGGCGAATGTGACGGCCGGAAGGTGACACTGCAGGGCTATCAGGAGATTTTGAGAAAGGGAGACAATATTATCTCTCTGCATATCCCGGCGCTGGAGCCTTTTTCCCCGGAGGCCTGTGATGCCTCCCTGGCGGAGGCTCTGCAGCTGCTGCGCCGCTGCTATCCCGATCATCCTTTCCGGGTCTTCCACTGTCATTCCTGGATGCTGGAGCCCCGTCTGCGGGAGATCTCCGGCAAGGACAGCAACATTACCCGTTTCTGCAGCCGTTTCACCACCTATGCCACCAAATCTGCCGGTCTGGATATCCTCACCTACCTCTTCCATGTGCAGAAGACCACGCCCCTGCAGGAGCTTCCCGAAGACAGCTCCCTGCAGCGCAGTGCGAAGGCCTATCTTCTGAGCGGGCATCATCTTTATGAAAAATCCGGCATCTTTCCGGTGCCGGAGGATCCGGTGTAAACGGTCCGTTCCGGACCCGCATGAAGCCGTATGTTCCTCATCTCGGCAAGCTGCGAAAGTTCTGGCCGCAAAAATTCTTATTCTGTAAGGCTTTCTGCAGTCCTTGGCCAACACGTTTTGTTCTATATCTCAAAAATGATTTCCCCTGCCGAGCCGGCCATTTCGGCCGATCGCAAAAACGAAGGGAGAGACTGCTGCAGCACAGTCTCTCCCTCTTTTTTTATCAGAATCGCTTTTCCGCGGATCAGCGGAAGCCGCGGGATTTCAAAAATTCGTAGCTGCGGCGCAGGCACTCAAAGGGGCTTTCCCCGTAGCAGTCATCCTGCTCCACGAACATATATTCCGTGCCGGAAGCTTCCGCTGCCGCAAAGATCTTGTCCCAGTCCAGACTGCCTTCCCCGACAGGCGCGAAAAAGTTCTTGAATTTCTGCTCCATCCAGGGCCGCATCCGGTAATCCTTCAAATGGATGCAGGGGATTCTGCCCTTCAGCTGCTCCAGCACCTTCGCGGGATTCGCGCCGCCCGCCTGGATCCAGAACACATCCGGCACGAAGCGCAGCTCTTCGGGGGAGAAGTCCTGCATCATCTGCTCCAGGACGGTATTGCCGTTGGAAAGGAATTTGAATTCGCGATGGTGATTGTGGAAGTTGAATACCTTGCCTCTCGCGCGCAGGCCTTCTGCCACCGGCTTGTATAAAGACAAAAAGGTCTGATAGTCCGAATCGTCTTCGGAAGCGAACTTATAGCTGCCCAGGCCGATATTTTCACAGTCAAACAGCGTATGCTTGGCAGCGGACGCATCCAGATCCCCCTGCAGTTCCTCCTTCGGAGCGAAGTCAAGGGGGCAGGTCAGCCCGTTTTTCGCCAATTCATCCCGCAGCCATTCTCCGGTAAATTCGCAGGTATTGGATATCTGGATCGACGTATAGCCGATATCCGCGATCTTTTTCAGTGTTTCGGAAAAATCCTCCAGGTTCTGACAGTAGTTCCGTACCGTGTAAAGCTGCGCTCCGATCTTCATGGGGTGCGTTCCTCCTCTTCTGCCCGCATCTGCGGTTTATCATCCTGCCCGGCAGCCCTCCGCGGCGCCTGCCGGCCTCTGTACGCCTTCAGTATACACCTGCGGCAGTATGCAGTGCGTGCCCGTTTCTTGCAAGCCGTATCTCTTTCGGGGAAAAGTCAGGCTTTTTTCACGAGGCCCATTTTCTTTCTCTTCGCCAGATAATAGATCAGGATCATCAAAGAGGTCACGGTCCAGGCAAAGGGATAGCTGGCATAAATATTTTCGATCACATGATGATAGTGCATCGTCACCGCCAGGAAGATCTGCCGCAGGACGACCATCCCGCCCAGGGAAATATACATGGGGATGCGGGTATCGCCGTAGCCGCGCAGCATACCGAACAGAGCCTCGCGGCAGGCCATGATCGGGTAAAAGGGAATGATCGCGTGCATCATGGCCACGCCGATATCAATGACCGCGTCTTCCGGGTTGAACAGTCCCACACAGGGCCGCGCCAGAATATATACGGCGCCGCCCAATATCGCGGCACAGGCCCAGCTGAGCCAAAGCACACGCCACAGGGCCCTGCGGTTCCGATCGTGCTTTCCCGCACCGCAGTTCTGCCCCACGAACACCGTGAGTGCCTGCCCGACGGACTTGACCGGCAGGGATACGAATTTGTCGAGCCGGGTCGCAATGCCCGTGCCGGCAGTGATGACCGTGGAATCAAAACCGTTGATGCGCCGCCAGATGAACAGATTGGAAAGCGTCGTGATGGAGCTCTGCAATCCGGCAGGGATACCGATCCCGGCGATCTGCCGGATCATTTTTTTGTTGGAAAAGAGTTCCCTGATATCGATCCGGAACGTTTTTTCCGTTTTGACGATGCGGTAATAAACCATCACCACGGACAGACCCTGTGCCAGAACGGTCGCCAGAGCGACGCCGGTCACGCCCCATTCCAGGACTGCCGTAAAGAGAAGGTCCAGAAGGATGTTGGAGGTGCAGGCGATCACCAGCATGATAAAAGGGCTGCGGGAATCGCCTACGGCACGAAGGATCCCAGCGCCTACGTTATAAATGACCGTGAACATGATCCCCACCATGAAAATGCGCAGATACGCCATCGCGGGCTCATAGACCTCTGCATTGACATCCACGATCTTCAGGAAGAGAGGCGCGGAAAGCACGCCTATCACAGCCAGGACAGCCCCCAGCACAAGCGAAAAGCTGAAGGCGACCCGCATGGCCGTCTGCTGCTTCTTTTCGTTGCGTCCGCCGAATGCACGGGAAACAAGGACCGTCGCGCCCAGCGACATGCCGCTGAAAAAGCCGACCAGAAAATCGGTGATCGGGGTAGATACATTCACGGCTGCCTGTGCCGCGGTGCTGACGAAATTGCCCGTTACCACGGAATCCGCACTGTGGTACAGGCACTGGAACAGCTCGCCCAGAATCAGGGGAACGGAAAACACGATCAGCTTTCTGACGATATTTCCCTCGGTAAAATCTACATTTTTCTTTGCTGCTGCCTCTGCCATTTTTCCGCCTTTCTGCTCCGATGGGGAGCTGACTTGATACGCGGCACATTATAGCAGGGGAATACACAGTAAAAAAGACGGAA
The DNA here is from genome assembly GCA_045616945.1 of Lachnospiraceae bacterium. Classification (GTDB taxonomy): domain Bacteria; phylum Bacillota; class Clostridia; order Lachnospirales; family Lachnospiraceae; genus UBA6987. The sequence continues at coordinate 24,134 of JAZLHR010000010.1, forward strand.
TGTTGTTGTATAACCACAACGTTTTTATTGTGGCCATGCAAGACACCCGTCTTTTTCAGTCAAAATGGGCACGGGCCGTTTCCAGAAAGACCTTCATGGGCTTGCTGAAATAGAAACGGCTGTTATATGCCAGCACGAATTCGTTTTCCATGGACGGTTCCGCCAGGGGGATCACAACAAAGCGCCTCCCGTCTGCCGCAGCCCCCTTGTTCATCAGCCATTTCCGGGCATAATACTCAAAGGAGAAGGCCACGCCCATCCCGTTGAAGCAGAATTCATGCAGCATTTCCAGATTATTGACCTCCAGCAGTACATGAGGCTGCAGATCGTGTTTTTCGAAATACCGGTTGGCCAGATCGCGGATGACATTGTTTTCATGATGCAGCAGGAAATCCGCCTCTGCCAGCCTGCCGATGCTCTCCGCCGGGGCCGTGATGATCGGGTCGCCGCCGATATCCGCCGGCAGCAGCTCCGGTGCGAGTGCCTGAACCGTTTCGAGCGGTGCCATCAGACAAATGGCCGTGCGGTGAACGCTTTCCAGCCGCAGGTAATCCGGGGTCTCCGTTTCGTCGCGCATGCTCACGACCACATCCAGTTCGCCGCGTTCCAAAGCCTCCTGCAGCGTCTTATGATCGCCCAGCCGGATCTTGATATCCGTCTGCGGCGAACGGCGGTGAAATTCCGGCAGCACCTCCGTCAGGAGCATGAACCCTCTGGCGTGCGTGGAACCGATCCGCAGGCGCGTACGGCACTCCTGCGTGATATCCGCCAGCTTTTGAGAAAGCTGGTCTTCCTCCTTCAGCAGCTTTCTGGCGGTCTTGAGCGTCAGTTCTCCCGCCTCCGTCAGCCGGAGCGACGGCCTGCGTTCAAAGAGCTTTATGCCCAGTTCCTGCTCCAGCCTGGCGATATGGCTGCTGAGATTCTGCTGCGACATATACAGCTTTTCGGAGGCCTGCGTGATGTTCAGTGTCTCCGCGACCTCCAGAAAGCAGCGCAAATGATAGGAATTCATATCAGCCCAGACCGTCCCTCTGCAGGGTGCGTGCCATTACTTCCATTTCCGCGGAAAGGTCGAGCAGCACATCATCTGCGAGAGCCGCCTTCTGTTCCTCCAGGGCAGCTTCGATCGTCTGCATATGCGCCAATACCTTATCCCGGACAGGCGCAGCGCCGCCGTTTTTTTCCGCCTCGGCACAGCTGTCAAGGAGCTTCTTCTGCGCACCCAGATAGTAATCCAGGAAGGGCTGGCAGCCGGAAATATGGTCCGGCTTTTCCTTCAGGACCGTCAGCAGGCTCTCAAACGTTCCGCAAAGTTCGTTGTTTTCGGTCCGGATCTCTCCGTCCTGCACACGGCTTCCCTGAAGCCGCAGCGCGGTCAGGCTTTTATGAGCCATTCCCACCGCTTCCCGGTCGGTCGACGCCAGCTTTTCTCCGTCCGAATGCCGGCTGACAAACAATGCGATCACCAGCACGGCAGCCAGCAAAAAGAGCAAACCGGCCAGGCCGAACCCGGCCACTTTCAGAAAGCGCGTTAAAAACCGGCTCGTTCCGCCCGTCACAAGCGCCACAGCTGCCGCGCCGCCGAGGGCAAGGATCCACCCGTAACCGCCGCGTCCGCCCGAAGACTGTCTGTCCATCGACTCTCCTCCTTTAACTTACAAAGATTACCGGCGTAGGTCTGGCCGGATCGAACACGGATTCCGCCTCAAAGAACACATCCAGACGTCCATCCGGGTCTTTGGTGATCTCCTTCCACATCGCGTAGCCGTCCAGATTGGCTCTGGCCTGCCGCAGATATCCGTACTGCGAGCTGAACTGTACCCAGGTATTCGGGAGCTCGTAGGTCGATACATTGCAGTAATACTTAAAGCCCTGATCGTGCAGATAAGCGAATTTCGCGTTTTCGGGGGTATAAGGGTGCCAGTCGGCCAGATCGCTGCCGAAGGCAAATATGATGATATCCGTCTCGTAATTCAGCAGACTGTTCACCTGCTCCTGCCACATCTCGTTATCCCACCGGATTCGGGCAAGGTCATTGGTCTCGACATTGACATGCCCCCAGGTGTGGCTGGCGAATTCCCAGCCCAGTTCCTTCATCCGGGCGGCCACGGCTGCAGCCTTCTCCCGTTCCTCGTTCCGGTTGATGGTCCTGTATACGGCCTCATTCGCTGCCCAATCCGCGGCATACAGACGCTGCCACTCGGGATCGTCGGAATACTCGTATTTGGCATCGGTCCGGTATCCCAGGATTCCGTCATAGCCGGTCAGCGCCACGACGCCTTTGGCCCCGCGGTAGGAAAAGTCCGGATGCTCCTTCAGGAAAGTCTCCAGAATAGAGATGACGTCGTAGTCTCCTACCGACACGGAACCGTCCCGATTGATGAATTCGTTCTTCACATCGCCGTTTTCGTCGATGACCAGCTTGCTGGCGAAGGCATTGACATTCGTTCCGCCGCAGTCCTTCATATACTCGTAGTAGGAAACATCGTCAATGGAGAGGACGAAAGCCTTTTTCCCCGGCGGCAGCATAATGGTGCCCGCCTTGAAATTGCCGTTTTCATCCGTATAGGCCATATCATGCATTTTGACCAGGACCCAGCCGCCCTCATACATCTTCTCCAGCATCAGCCGGAATTCATAAACGGAGGTCATGGTATTGTTGAAGGCATCCCGGTAATAGCTGCCGCTCCTATTGAAAGCGACATCGGTATCCACGATCAGGGAATGGAAGAACACGTGATATACATCCGTAGGACCGAGCGCGCTCAGCGTCGTCATGGCGTCCTCATACTCCCGGATGCAATCCATCACATCCTGCTTCACCTGATAATCCCGGATGGTCTCCAGCAGTTTGATAGCCGCTTCGTAATCATACGTAAGCGCCAGGTACTTGGCCTTTTCCAGTGTTTCCGAATAATCCGGCGCGGCCGCTGTTTCCGTTTCGGACGGATCGGATCCCGTTTCGTCCGTGCCCGCTTCCGTCCGGGAAGGCTCTTCGGTCTCGTCACTCATCACCTGATTGACCCAGCCCTTCAAACCCCGCAGAACGGCCCGCACACCGAAAAAGAGGCCGACTGCCAATACCAGCAGCATGATCAACAATGACAGGCGGCTCAAATGCAGCTGTCTTTTGCGGCGTCTGGCAGCCGCGCGGCTGTTTTTTCTGTTATTCATCTTCTTCACCAGCTTCTTTCGTTTGAATAATCCCCATTTCCTCCGGATAGCCCTCCGGATACAGGCGGATGCTCATCAGGCACAGTCCCTGCGGCGGCACCTTCGGTCCGGCAAGCTGTCTGTCCCGCGCATCCAGGATCTCCCGCACATGCTCCGGCGGCCAGACACCGACACCGACCTTCAGCAGCGTGCCGACCACGATCCGCACCATATTATACAGGAATCCCGTGCCGGAGATGCGGAAAATGATCTTTTCGCCCTCTTCTCGGATATCCAGCGCGGTTATCTGCCTCACAGTCGATTCCACCTGCGTCCTGGCGGAGCAGAAGCTTTTGAAATCGTG
>JAZLHR010000011.1:0-20024 GCA_045616945.1 Lachnospiraceae bacterium
GGCCTGATTATCCACAGGCCTGTTTATGTGCACTCAAAACGGCAGATTTCTGAATTATCCACAATTAAAGATGAGCAGCTCCCGGATTCCATTGCTGAAATCCGGGAGCTGCTCATTTCAGAGGCGTTTTTTTACAGCCCCGAATCCTTTTTCTTCGCGGCGGCTTGCAATACCGCTGTTTCTTTGTTACAATACAGGCAGAACGATGAAAGGAGCCGCTGATATGGGTCCCGGTATTGCCATCCTATGGATCATAGTCATTGCGATCTTCATTTCCGCCGCCAAGAAAAAGACTGCGGAGAAAAAACAGTCGGACAAGGAACCGGCAGCCCCTGCCGGCCGTCCGCAGACCGCTGCGCGTACTGCCGCAAGGCCCGCAGCCCCTTACAGCCGCAGCTGCGCCGATAATGTTCCGAAACAGCTCACAAATGAACAGATCCGCAAGCTCGACATTTCCCGGTACAGCCATTGCAGCGATTTCAGCTTCCGCAATCTGCCCGAGGGCACCGATGAACTGGAAGCATTGATCAGGCATAACCGCGAGCATGAGAAGGAACTGGAGCGGCATATGCATATGAGTACCGCCGAAACGGTATCCAAATGAACACACAAAAAGACGGGGCCCGGTGCCCCGTCTTTTTTTATGCGGTCATGATATTTCCGATCCCTGCCTGCGCAGCAGAAAGCGGACGGCGCGGTAAAAGCGCTCCATCTTCTGCGGATCCGGTCCCCCGGAAGCGCCCAGCGGGACGGTCTTGTTTTTCCCGTGGTAGTCACTGCCCGCCGTAACGAGCAGGTTGAATTTTTCAGCCAGCGAAAGCATGATCTGCGTCTGCTGCGGCGTATAGGAAGAATAGTAGCACTCCATGCCCATGAGGCCGAAGGACTTGAGCCTTGCAGTGCGCTCCGTCATCGCTTCCTCCGTCAGCAGGCCCGCACCGTCCTCCAGGATCCCGTGCGCCAGCACCGGTATCCCGTCCGCCAGCATGATCGCGTCGATTGCCTCCTCCGGGGTCAGCCTCCGCTCGCTGCCGCGGTACCCTGCCATCACGGCAAAGCCTTCCTCCTTGCTCCGCACATATCCGTTTTTCAGAAGAAGAGACACGAAATGCGGCTTGCCCGGATTTTCGTGGCGCAGCAATTCGTTCTTTTCCGCTTCGGTAAAGGAAAAATGATGCGTCTCTTCCAGAAAGCGGAGACGGTTCAGCGCCCTGTCGCGGCGGGCCTTATGCGTCACCTCCGCCGCTTCGCGGATAGACGGCTTGTTCACATCGTAGCAATATCCCAAAATATGATATTTCCCGAAGGCATCCCGGCAGGACAGCTCAATCCCGCCCAGGAAGGTCGGGTCGCTTTCCCGCAGATTTTCCTGGATCTCACGGCATCCCAGATACGTATCGTGGTCGGTCAGGGAAAAGATATCTATGCCGGCCTGCCGCACCTTTTCCAGCAGCTCCGACGGCGAATCGCTTCCATCCGATACATTCGAATGCAGATGCAGATCAGGATGCAGATACTGCATCAGACCAGCGAATCCAGCTCTCTGACAAGACGGCAGAACTCCGCCTTGCCGTATTCGAACAGCTCCAGTTCATTCTTCCTGCGGATGGACCGGCGCAGCAGGCGGACCAGACCGACCGTTTGGGCCTGCTTTTCGCGAAGTGCCAGGATCTCCTTATCATCCGTCCCGTAATACAGGCGCAGAACCGCCTCCCAGAATTTTCTGGCAGTATCATAATCATAGTCCAGGAATTCTTTGGTGCGGGAATGATCGACCATCGCAAAGCCGAAGAAAGTATTGTACATCGCGCCGAATTCAAGCATCGGATGCCCGACCGCCAATGTATCCATATCGATCAGAATGACCTCGCCATCCTGGAGCATGGTGTTTTTCGTATGATAATCCCCGTGGATCATATAGCTGCACGGCGGGATCTCTTCGCACATTCTGCGCATCTTCCGGTAAACATCTTCCGGCAGACAGCTGCTGATAAAATCCACCCACTGCAGCAGGGCTTCCCTCTGGTCGGGCAGCTGCCCGGCAGGCACCTCGGTCGCGTGGATCTGCTTCAGCAGCTTCACAAACAGGACCGCGTACTTTTCGAGCCCCTCGGGATCAGCGGCCATCAGCTGGGAAAAGGATTTGGCGTTCAGCATCTCAAACATGGAAGCATAATGGCTCCCGACCCGGACGACATCATAGGAAATAGCGGTCGGGATCCCCAGCACCAATGCTTTTTTGGCCACTTCCCGCTCATGCTCGATATCCGCAAGGCAGTCTTCCCTCAAATATACCTTTACGACGGTATCGGGATCAATACGGTAGACTTTTCCGTTTGCGCCCTGGCCGATGACCTCGCAGCCTTCTACGGAAACCGTCCGGTACGCGCGCTTCACGCTCATCATTTCGGTGAAGCCGGTCATGTCGAGGATCTCATACACTTCCGTGGAGGCATTCACGATCTCCGTATCCGTGTACTTTTTGCGGTGCTTCAGGATCACACGCAGCCCCGCGGAAGAAATATATTCCAGCCCCTCCGCATCCAGCACCAACCGCTCCGAAGGACCCGCGGCTTCGATCTGACTGTCCAGCTGCGGCGCGTTGGTGGAATCCACACGCCCCGCGATTTTTACGATTACTGCATTGCCGTCGACCCGGCTCGTAACTTCAAGCATGCTCTTTCCCCCGTCATTTCAGGTTTTTCTTGATTTTCAGAATATTCTGACCGCCGCGGTATTCATACTCCACGGCATCCATCGTCTTTTTTACCATAAAGATGCCCAGCCCGCCGATCTCACGGCTCTCCGCGGCGGAAGTCACATCCGGGTCCGCCTGGGACAGCGGATCAAACGGCTTGCCGTTGTCGATAAATGTGATCACCACGGACAGCGGATCCTTCTCCACTTCGATCCGGACGGTAGCACGGCCTTTTTCCGGATCGTACGCATAATAGGCGATATTGGAAAACAGCTCGTCGATGGCCACATTGATCTGCATCAGGGCCCTGGGCGGACATTCCAGCGCTTCCAGTTCCGCGTCCACAAAATCCGTTACGGCGGGGATACTATCCACAGATGCTTCCAGCGTTAATTCTTTCATTGGGTTCTTCCTTCCCTGATCGCTGAAATGGCAGAACTTCAGCGACAGCATGGTGATATCATCAAATTGCGGTGCTTCTCCGACAAAGGCATCCATTTTTTCCCGAACGGCCCTGCAGAGACCTTCGGCATCCAGAGCCGCGTTCCGGTCCAGTGTTTCGCGCAGACGGTCCTCGCCCCAAAGCCGGTTGTCCTTATCCGCTGCTTCCGTCACGCCGTCCGTATAGAGGAATATCTCATCTCCCGGCTGAAGAAGGAGTTCGTTCCCGCGGTAGCACATGCCCTCCAGCCCGGCAAGAACAAAACCCGCCCTGGATTTCAGGTATTCAAAACTGCCGTCCGCATGACGGATCAGAGGCGGATTATGACCTGCATTGGCGAACCTGACCAAACCGGTCTTCAGGTCCAGGATACCCATCCAGGCAGTCACGAACATCCCGGCCTCATTGGATTCGCAAAGCTTTTCGTTGGCTTTGGTGAATACCTCCTCCACCTCCAGGCCGCTTTCCGCAAAGCTCTTGATCATCGTCTTGGCGGTCATCATGAACATGGCTGCCGGGATCCCCTTGCCGGATACATCGGCAATGAGGAACGCCAGACGGTCCCTGTCCAGAAAATAGAAATCGTAGAAGTCGCCGCCGACCTCCTTGGCCGTATCCATAAAGGCATAAAGATCGAATTCCGTACGGTTCGGGAACGGCGGGAAAACCGAAGGAAGCGCGGAATACTGAATGGATTTGGCAAGGGCCAGTTCCTGATCAATACGCTTTTCGGCCTCGCTGATATAATCCTTCAGGCGGGACACGGTCATATTGATGCCGCTGGAAAGACTTGCAAACTCCTCGCTGTCCTGTACGTCGACCCGCGTTTCCAGATTGCCGCCGGTAATTTTCGCAAGCGAGACATTGATCCTCCGGATGTTTTCCACGATGGTCTTTTTGAGCAGGAAAAATACCAGCAGGAAAAGGACGGCGAAAACCACCAGCTGCATGAAGGCGCCGATATAGACCGAAATATCCCGGGACAGACCGGCCTCATGTTCGGGGATACACCCGACGACGACATAGCCCTCTACGGTATCCTTCATATAGAAGTAACCGATCCCGTCAGGCGCCTCGTAGGACTGTATTTGCCGGTCCTCCAGGGAGGCGATGGTCCCTGCAAAATCCCGAACATCTTCATTGGTCACGGTATGCTCTGGCGCACTGATCAGAGGATATTTGTTAGTCGGGTCCAGGACGAACAGGAAGCCGGTCTGCCCCAGATGACGGAAAGATGCCACATTTTCCAGTACCTCTCTCATATAATGCTCGAAATGTTCCTTATCATAGCCGACCTGCAGAAAATACCCCTCCCGCAGGACCACGCCCGCGTATTTGCGCCACACGTCAGGGTCGGAGTCCATCGGCTGATATGCCTGCACATAAGTTTCGGTACCGTGCAGAAGACACAGGAACTCATGTGCCTGGCCGTCCGGATCGGCAGCCATATCGAAGCCGTCGAACCTCGGATCGGTACTGACAAGGATATGTCCGTCCGGACCGATGATACTGACCTCGGAAACACCTTTCTGCCCCCGCTCCATAATCAGGAGGCTCCGGAGCCCTTCCAGAGAATCTCCCCCCGTAAAGTAGGTATTGGTTTTCACCGATTCGGCGATGTTCTGCGTTCTGGTCAGCAGATCGCGGTCGACCTCATCGGAAACATCCCCCTCTACGTCCTCAATGTTCATGAAAAGCAGCTCACTCACCTGCAGATCGGCAACATTGTTTTCCAGTTTGTACGTAAAGGAACTCGTGGCCAGGAATGCGACCAGCACGCTGACGAAAAGATACACCGCGAAGGTCTGCGTCATGGGGCGCATCTCCTTCTTCTCGCTGCGGGAGACCGCGGCGACAAACACCAATGACAGCAATACGGAAATACTGTTCGCAGCGATCATGATAACGGCCGTTCCGCGCACGACCTCAAAGGCCCTCACGATATCGTCCATGTGGGTGACGAACACCAGAAGCATATGGAGAACTTCGGCTGCAACACCGATGAACATGCCGTAGAACCAGTTTGTCCTCTTACTGTCAAACATATACTTGCGGCACAGCGCGGCAATGATGCCGGCCAGCAGCGTCGCCAGGGAGCAGGCCAGCCTTGTATAGGAGGGAACTCCCCACAGGACGCTGAACCAGCGGTAAAGCGCCCCGATGCTGCCGGCAATGATCCCCGCAGGGCCGCCGAATATCAGACCGGCGACCAGAGGATCCGCGCTGCGGACATTCACCACGTAGCCGTCGCGGGGAATCCCGTACTGGGTCGCCAGACAGGCCAGTGCGCCGAAGATCAGACCGGCCGTGACCTGCTGCAGCCAGAAGGGAGCCCTTCCGAACCGCGTTTTTTTTATCACGATATACAACAAATCCGCTGCCAGGACCGGCAGTAAGGTCGCCGCAGCAATGCGAATCCAGAATGACATAGGTTATCCTCCCCCGCACCGTCAGATAATATTCAGAATATCCGTGAATCCGGTTATTTCGAAAATTTCTCCGACCGTTTCGTTGACGTGACTGACAGTCATGGTCCCCTGGCGGCTCATGCGCTTCTGTGCAGCAAGCAGAACACGAAGACCGGCAGAGGAAATATATTCCAGCTTTTCCAGGTCGATCTTCAGATCGGTAATGCCGTCCGCCGATGTGCGGAGCTCAGCCTCCAGTTCGGGTGCGGTCAGGGTATCCAGTCTGCCTTCCAGACAGATCTCCAGCGTAGTGTTTTCTTTCTTTTTCTGAATCGTCATGATGTCTCCCTTCCGTTCTTTCGTGTTTGTGTCCGTTTTCCGGCGGCCAATCATTTTTCGGTTTTCTTCTCCCCGCCGCCCGGTCCGGCGATCAGGCTGTCCAGCTCGCCGGTACCGATCTCCAGGGCATTCATCAATCTTTCCGTTTCCTTGTTTTTCGAAAAGACCAGCACCAGAGAAAGGAACAAATTCCAACTCATCGTATGCTTATGTGTTTCGATCGTTGCCAGCGTACTGCGGCTGACACCTACCAGCTGTCCCAGTTCGTCTTGATTTAAGCCGAGCTTCCTGCGAAGAACCGGCAGGTTATCGGTCATTTTCCCGATCAGCCTTTCCCGTATCTGTTCGCTCATGCATAATCCTCCGCATCCTCTATGATAGTATTCAGGCTAACATACCGGGAGGGATCCGTCAAGTATTTTGTGCAATTATCATATATTTTTAACAGTCATCCGTCTTTTTGTACAAGTCTCACGGTTCAAAAAAGGCCCTGCGCTGCCGCAGGGCCTTGAGAAATCTCAGCTTCACCGCCGGAGGTTACGGCTCCAGCCTGGTCTTGCCGCCCATATAAGGCTGCAGTACCTTGGGGATCAGAACGCTGCCGTCTGCCTGCAGATTATTCTCCAGGAAAGCGATCAGCATGCGGGGCGGAGCCACCACGGTATTGTTCAGCGTATGCGGCAGGTAGGTACGGCCGTCCTGACCCTTGACGCGGATCTTCAGGCGGCGGGCCTGTGCATCTCCCAGATTGGAGCAGGAACATACTTCAAAATACTTCTGCTGGCGGGGAGACCAGGCTTCGATATCGCAGGACTTCACCTTCAGATCGGCCAGGTCGCCGGAGCAGCATTCCAGCTGACGGACGGGAATATCTATGGAACGGAACAGCTCCACGCTCCACTTCCACATCTGCTCATACCAATCCATGGAATCCTCGGGCTTGCAGACCACGATCATCTCCTGCTTTTCGAACTGATGGATCCGGTACACGCCGCGCTCCTCGATCCCGTGGGCACCCTTTTCCTTCCGGAAGCAGGGGCTGTAGGAGGTCAGGGTCTGAGGCAGCGAATTCTCGGGCAGGATACGGTCAATGAATTTGCCGATCATGGAATGCTCGGAAGTACCGATCAGGTACAGATCCTCGCCTTCGATCTTATACATCATGGCGTCCATATCGGTCTGGCTCATAACGCCTTCCACGACATTGCCGTGGATCATGAAGGGCGGGATGCAGAAGGTAAAGCCCTTGCTGATCATAAAATCGCGGGCGTAGGCCAATACGGCTTCATGCAGGCGGGCGATATCCCCCATCAGATAATAAAAGCCGTTGCCGGATACACGGCCGGCACTGTCCATATCCACGCCGTTAAAACGCTCCATGATCTCCGTATGATAAGGGATCTCAAAATCCGGTACCTTCGGCTCGCCGAAGCGCTGCACTTCCACGTTTTCGGAATCATCCTTACCGATCGGAACGCTGGGATCGATGATGTTGGGGATGAGCATCATATCTTTGCGGATCAGTTCTTCAACTTCCTTCTCGCGCTCGCTCAGGGTGTTGATGCGGTCCGCATCCCCGGCCAGCTCTGCCTTTATGGCAGCTGCCTCGTCCTTCTTGCCCTGCCCCATCAGCGCACCGATCTGCTTGGAAAGCTTATTGCGCTTGGCCCGCAGGTCTTCCACTTCCTGCTTGATGGACCTGTTCTCCATATCCAGCGCGATTACTTCATCTACCAGAGGCAGCTTTGCATCCTGAAACTTATTCCGGATATTCTGCTTGACGATCTCCGGGTTCTCTCTGAGAAACTTAATGTCTATCATGACTGACTCCCTTTGCCCTGAGGGCAGATTGTATATTTGGGTATTATAGCGCAATTACCGTTCTTTATCAATAGGTCTCACGATAGAAAATATCAGCAAACTTTCCCCGGTCAATAGCAAAAAAGTTTTTTAAAATTAACATTTTTTCTTGCGGTTCTTGACCATCTATGTTATTCTTTAGTATGTTGTGAATTTGCGGGATAAATGCCGAAACGCTGTCCCGCAGGCAAAAAATACACGGAGGGAAAGATGAACAGTCAAATCATTTCCGCCATTGCAGCCGAGGAAAAGGCTGCCGAAGCTCTGCTTTCCGCCGCCCGTGAAGATGCTGCCGAAGCACTTCGGGCCGCCGGAGAAAAAGCCGCCGCCATGAAGGCGGCAGCCAAGGAAGCTGCTGCAGCCAGACTGAATGCCGCAAAGAATGAGGCCGCCGGGCAGGCAGCGCGGACAGCCTCAAAAGACCGGACCGGCATCGCTCAGGAAGCTGCCGGGCTGCGAGCTCTTGCCGAATCCCGCAAGGCCGAGGCCGTCCAGGCCGTTCTGGCCTACCTTAACTAGGAAGGGGGAAGCAAATGTCCATTGTACCCATGCAAAGCTTCATGCTTTGCGCTCTGGAAAGCGATCGGGACAAGATCCTGAAGGTGCTCCAGAAGACCGGCCGCCTGCATCTCACCGCTGAGCAGCAGGACGAAACATCGGTTTTCAGTGTGCCCTCCACTTCCCAGGAAAAAGTTTTGTGCGAAAAAAAAGTACAAAACATGCAGGCAGCCCTCGGACTGCTGGATGTCTACGCTCCCGCAGGCGGCGGTCTCCTTGCTTCTCTCAGCGGGAAAAAGGACCTGAGCTTTGAGGAGTGGCAAACCCGCAGCGGCAGAGAAGAAAAAGCGCTTGCCGCAGCCAAGGAGATGTTGGAGCTCCAGAAGGAGCTGACCGACCTTTCCGCGAAATGTGTCCGTGCCGAAGCAGGCATGGATGCGCTGGAGCCCTGGAAGGAACTGCCCGTCGCCCTGAATTACGCGGGGACCAGGACCTGCAGCGTACTCATAGGTGCTCTGCCGGGCACGTGGACGGAGGAACAGCTGGAAACGGAGCTGGCCGGGGCGATCCCCGGTGCTGAGCTCCACCAGATCTCAGTCATCTCCGCCGACCCTTCGCAGACCTGCATCATGGTCGTCAGCCGCCGGGAAGAGACCGCTGCCGTAGAAGATGTCCTGCGCAGCAAAGGCTTTGCAAGACCGCTGATATCCGGCGATAAGCCTCCCGCGGAGCTGCTGAAGGAGCTTGCCGCCGAAAAAGCGCAGGCGGAAAAAGCCGCGGCGCAATACCGCGAACTGCTTGCCGGTTTCGGTGAGATGCGCGCCGACCTGCAGTTCTGTCTGGATGACAACATCCTGAAAGCGGAACGCGCAGAGGCCCGTTCAAAAGCCCTGGAAAGCTCTCACTGCCTGATCCTGCGGGGCTACGTGCCGAAGAACGACGGAGAAAAGATCAAGCGCAGACTGGAAGCGGATTTCATCTGTCAGATGGATCTGTCCGATCCGGCAGAGGAAGAAGAAGTTCCCGTTCTTCTGAAAAACAACAGCTTCTCCGCTCCTACCGAAAGCGTGGTCGCATCTTACGGTCTTCCCGCCAAGGGCGAGGTCGATCCGACCGCGATCATGTCCTTCTGCTACTACATCCTTTTCGGACTGATGCTTTCCGATGCCGGCTACGGCTTCGTGATGGCGCTCGGCTGCTTCATCGTTCTTAAGAAGTTCCCGAAGCTCGGAAAGGGCATCAAGGATCTGATGACGATGTTCTGCTATTGCGGCATCTCCACCATGTTCTGGGGTGTCATGTTCGGCAGCTATTTCGGCGATGCGATCCCGGTCATTGCGAAGACCTTCTTCGGAGCGCCCGAGACCTTCACCATCCGGCCCATCTGGCTGGATCCTCTGGGTGAGCCCATGAAGCTCCTCATCTACTGCTTCCTCTTCGGTATCGTCCACCTCTTCCTGGGGCTCGGTATCAAAGGCTACATGCTTCTGCGTGACAGGCAGTATATGGACTTCTTTGCCGGCGTGCTCAGCTGGTACCTGCTCCTGATCGGTCTGATCCTGATGCTCCTGCCTTCTGACCTTTTCACTTCCATTTCCGGTTCACCCGTGGTACTGCCCGGCTTTCTGACCGCGGCAGCCAAATGGATGGCGATCGTCGGTGCCGCAGGCATCATCGTTTTCTCGGAACACAGCCGCAAGAATTTCGGGCTCCGGATCGCGATGGGCGCGTACAACCTCTACGGTGCGACCAGCTGGCTCTCCGACGTGCTTTCCTACTCCCGTCTGCTGGCGCTTGGTCTGGCGACCGGCGTTATCGCGCAGGTATTCAACAAAATGGCCACGATGGCCGGCGGCGGTGTCTTCGGTGCGATCATATTCATTCTGGTGTTCCTGGTGGGACACACACTGAACCTGGCGATCAATCTGCTGGGTGCCTACGTTCATACCAACCGACTGCAATTCGTGGAATTCTTCGGTAAATTTTTCGACGGAGGCGGCGAGGAATTCAAACCGCTCTCCGCAAACAATACGAACTATTATCATATGGAGGAAAACTAATATGAACAACTTACTTGATGCTGCCACTGATATCGTTGCCAAGTTCAACATCGCCGACGAATGGGGCGGGACCCTCGCTCTCATCGGCATCGCGCTTGCCGTCATCCTTTCCGGTATCGGCTCCGCCATGGGCGTTTCCGCCGGCGGACGCGCTGCTGCCGGTGTTATGACCGAGAAGCCCGAACTGTTTGCCAAGCTCCTGATCCTGCAGCTGCTTCCCGGTACGCAGGGTATCTACGGTCTGCTGGTTGCCTTCATCGGCCTGGGCAAGATCGGTATCCTGGGCGGCGAGACCCCGACTGCCGCTGTCGGCCTGCTGTATCTGGTCGCCTGCCTCCCTATCGCCGTTGTAGGTCTGATCTCCGCCATCCAGCAGGGTAAGGCTTCCGTCGCCTCCATCGGTCTGCTTGCAAAGCGTCCCGAAACCTTCGGTAAGGCCATGCTGCTGCCTGCCATGGTAGAAACTTACGCCATTCTGGCTCTGCTGATCTCCATTCTGTCCGTCGCCAGCCTGTAACGGGATGCACCTTAAGGAGGTTCATCTATGACCGGAACAGAAAAAATCATCGCGAAGATTCAGGAGGACGCGCAGAGCGAAGCCGAAGTCATCCGTGAAAACGGAAGATCCGCCGCCCGGTCCGTGCTCGATGAAGCGAAGGCCGCGTGCGGAAAGATCGCCGAAGAGGCCGAAGCGAACGCAGCAGACTATCTGCGGCTCCAGGCCGAAAGAAGCCGTCTGAATCTGGCTATGGAAAGACGTCAGGCGCTGCTGGCTGCCAAGGGCGAAGCCATCGAGGAAGTACTGACGGCCGCAAAGGAAGACCTGCTCCGCAGGGACCCTGCCGCGTACTTTGCCTTCCTGCTGAAGCTTTTGAAGAAGCAGGAGTCCATCGGAGACGGAGTTCTTCTCCTCTCTGCGCAGGACCTTGCCAGAATGCCTGCCGATTTTGAAAAAAATGTTGAAGAGATAGCCGCCGCCAAGGGCGGAAAGCTCGTTTTGGCGAAGGAAGCCGCCGCTATCGAAGGTGGTTTCATCATCCACTATTCAGGCACCTCCGAGAACTGCTCTCTGGAAGCGATCTTCGCCTCCGAAGGTGAGAACCTGAAAGATATTGTCCGCCGGATTCTGTTCACCGATGCCGAAGCACGCTAGGAGGTAATATGAATACCGATTACACCTACGCGGTAGCCCGCATCCGTACCAAGGAAGCCGCACTGTTTTCCCGGGCCGATCTGGAACAGCTTATCGCCTGTGCCGATGTCGGCGCAGCACTCTCGCTGCTGCAGGATAAAGGCTGGGGCAGCACGGACGGTCCTGTCAGCGCCGAAGCCATTCTGGAAGCCGAGACCGCCAAGACCTGGGACCTGGTCAATGAACTCGAACAGGACCCGGCCGCCCTGGCCGTGTTCAAGCTCTCAAAGGACTACCATAACCTGAAAGCAGCCGTCAAATACGTATTCACTGGGACTTCCCTGCCGAAGGAACGCCTGTTCCAGGAGGGCGGCGTGTTGGAGACCGAAACCATTCTGAAAACGATCGAAAGCAAGGATTACAGCTTTCTTCCCGAAAAAATGGCGGCGGCCGCAGCAGAAGCTGCCGAAGTCCTGTCGCACACCGGTGACGGTCAGCTCTGCGATATCATCATCGACCGGGCTTGCCTGGACGCTCTCTACGCTGCCGGCAAGGCCGCCAAGGAGCCCGTGCTGCGTGAGTATGCCGCTGTCACTGTGGTCAGCGCCGATATCCGTACCGCGCTGCGTGCGGCCCGCACGAAAAAATCGCTCGGGTTCATTGAAAAAGCACTGGCCCCCTGCGATGAGCTGGATGTAAACAGACTTGCGGAGGCTGCCATACAGGGCAGGGAAGCCGTTGCCGAATATCTTTCCTCGACGGATTATGCCTTCCTGGTGCCTTCTCTGGAAAAGTCCATGAGTGCTTTTGAATGCAGCTGCGACAATATGCTCATCGATCATATGCGTCCGCAGAAAAGCAACCCCTTCACGCTTGGTCCGATTGCAGCCTATGTGCTGGCAAGAGAGAACGAGATCAAATGTGTACGCATGATCCTGACCGGCAAGCAGAATCAGCTTCCGGAAGAATTTTTGCGGGAAAGCATGAGGGAAATGTATGTATAAGATTGCCGTTCTGGGAGATTATGACAGCATTTACGGTTTTGCCGCCCTCGGTCTCAGGACCTGCCCCGTTTCCGGCCCGGAAGAAGGAGCCAGGGTCCTGAAGGAGCTTGCAAACGATTCCTGCGCTGTCATTTATGTAACCGAAGCTCTGGCTGCCCATCTTACGGAAGAGATCGCAGCCTACGATGAGCAGATGATCCCTGCCATTATTCCCATCCCCGGCGTATCCGGCAATACCGGCAGCGGTATGGCCATGGTAAAGCGTTCCGTGGAAAAGGCAGTCGGTTCCGATATCATTTTCAAGGAAGATTAAAGAAAGGTGGACGAGAAACCTATATGAGTAAAGGAATTATCAAAAAGGTAGCAGGTCCTCTTGTCATCGCCTCCGGTATGCGCGACGCCAACATGTTTGATGTATGCCGCGTATCCGAACGCCGTCTGATCGGTGAGATCATCGAAATGCACGGTGACGAGGCGTCCATTCAGGTATATGAAGAGACCTCCGGTCTGAAGCCCGGTGAACCCGTGGAATCCACTTCCATGCCTCTGTCCGTAGAGCTCGGCCCCGGTCTGATCGAAAGCATTTATGACGGGATCCAGCGCCCTCTGGAAGAGATCCTGAAGACGACGGGAAGCAACCTTTTGAGCCGCGGTGTTGAGGTCCCCTCTCTGAACCGCTCCAAAAAGTGGCATTTCGTTCCTTCCGTGAACGCCGGCGCCGCCGTCAAAGCGGGCGATGTTCTGGGCACAGTTCAGGAGACCGCCAGTGTTCTGCATAAAATCATGGTTCCCTTCGGCTGCGACGGTACGCTGACCGTCCTGAAGGAGGGCGATTATACCGTAGCAGAGACCATCGGCAGCATCCTGACCGCCAAAGGCGAGAAGAATGTCACCCTGATGCAGAAATGGCCCGTACGCAAGGGCCGTCCCTACAAGCAGAAGCTGTCCCCCGACCGTCCTCTGGTCACCGGTCAGCGCGTAGTCGATACCCTCTTCCCGCTGGCGAAGGGCGGCGTCGCTGCCGTTCCCGGTCCCTTCGGTTCCGGCAAGACCGTTATCCAGCATCAGCTGGCCAAGTGGGCTGACGCCGATATCGTGGTTTATATCGGCTGCGGCGAGCGCGGCAACGAAATGACCGACGTTCTGAACGAATTCCCCGCACTGAAAGATCCCAAGACCGGCCGTTCCCTGATGGAGCGCACCGTTCTGATTGCGAACACCTCCGATATGCCCGTTGCGGCCCGTGAGGCTTCCATTTACACCGGTATCACCATTGCCGAATATTTCCGCGATATGGGCTATTCCGTCGCGCTGATGGCCGACTCCACCTCCCGCTGGGCCGAGGCTCTGCGTGAAATGTCCGGCCGTCTGCAGGAAATGCCCGGCGAAGAAGGCTATCCCGCCTATCTGGGCAGCCGTCTGGCACAGTTCTACGAGCGCGCCGGCCGCGTCATCACCCTCGGTACGGAAGATAAAGAAGGCGCCCTTTCCGTAATCGGTGCCGTTTCTCCCGCCGGCGGCGATATTTCCGAACCCGTATCCCAGGCGACCCTGCGTATCGTCAAAGTATTCTGGTCGCTGGATTCGGCGCTGGCCTACAAGAGACATTTCCCGGCCATCAACTGGCTGACCTCTTATTCCCTGTATTCTACGGATATGGCCCCCTGGTTCAACGAGCAGGTCCACAGTGACTGGACCGACTGCCGCACCCGCATGATGCGTCTGCTGCAGGATGAATCCGAACTGCAGGAGATTGTACAGCTGGTTGGTATGGATGCCCTTTCCGCACCTGACCGTCTGAAGCTGGAAGCCGCCCGTTCCATCCGTGAAGACTTCCTGCATCAGAACTCCTTCCACGAGATCGATACCTACACTTCTCTGGAGAAGCAGTATCTGATGATGAAGCTGGTTCTGGCTTTCTACGACAAGGCGCAGGACGCCCTTACCGCCGGTGCCGATATCGAAAAGCTGGTCGATATGCCTTCCCGCGAGAAGATCGGCCGTTATAAGTACACCGAAGAGAAAAATATCCTCCCCGCCTACGAAGGCGTTATCAACGCGCTGGAGAGCGACCTGGATGCTCTGTTAAAGGAGGACAAGTAAATGCCGAAGGAATATAGAACCATACAGGAAGTTGCCGGCCCTCTGATGATGGTCACCGGTGTCGAGAATGTTGCTTTCGACGAGCTGGGCGAGATCGAACTGGCCAGCGGTGAAAAGCGCCGCTGCAAGGTTCTGGAGATCAACGGTCCCAATGCGCTGGTGCAGCTGTTCGAAAGCGCGACCGGTATCAATCTCTCCGACAGTAAAGTCCGTTTCCTGGGCCGCAGCATGGAGCTGGGCGTATCGGAAGATATGCTGGGCCGTGTATTTGACGGTCTGGGCCGTCCCATCGACGGCGGGTCCGAGATCCTGCCCGATGAGCGCCGCGATATCAACGGTCTGCCGATGAATCCGGCAGCCCGCGCATTCCCGGAGGAATTCATTCAGACAGGCGTTTCCGCCATTGACGGTCTGAACACGCTGGTCCGCGGTCAGAAGCTGCCTATCTTCTCTGCCAGCGGTCTGCCGCATGCGCAGCTGGCCGCTCAGATCGCCCGTCAGGCCAAGGTGCGCGGGACCGAGGAACCCTTCGCCGTTGTATTTGCCGCCATGGGTATCACCTTCGAGGAATCTAACTTCTTCGTGCAGTCCTTTAAGGAGTCCGGCGCTATCGAACGTACCGTGCTTTTCGTCAACCTGGCCAATGACCCGGCCGTTGAGCGTATCGCTACGCCGCGCATGGCCCTGACTGCCGCCGAATATCTTGCCTTCGAAAAGAATATGCACGTACTGGTCATCCTGACCGATATCACCAACTACGCCGACGCTCTGCGTGAGGTTTCCGCCGCCCGTAAGGAAGTTCCCGGCCGCCGCGGCTATCCCGGCTACATGTACACTGACCTGGCCTCCATGTATGAGAGAGCCGGACGTCAGAAGGGCAAGAACGGTTCCATCACCATGATCCCGATCCTGTCCATGCCGGAAGATGATAAGACGCACCCCATCCCCGACCTGACCGGATATATCACCGAGGGTCAAATCATTCTGAGCCGTGACCTGCACCGCAAGGGCATCACCCCGCCTATCGACGTTCTGCCCAGCCTGTCCCGTCTGAAAGATAAAGGTATCGGCGAAGGCAAGACCCGTGCCGACCACGCGAATGTGCTGAACCAGCTTTTCGCAGCCTATGCGCGCGGCAAGGAAGCCAAGGAGCTGATGGTCGTTCTGGGTGAAGCCGCCCTGACTGCCATGGACAAGAAGTATGCGGCGTTTGCCGATGCCTTTGAAAACGAGTACGTTTCTCAGGGCTTTACCGCAGACCGCAGCATCGAAGAGACGCTTGCACTCGGCTGGAAACTGCTTCGCATGCTTCCCAGAACCGAACTGAAGCGTATCGATGACAAGTATCTGAATCTGTACTACGAGCAGTAAGGAGGCCGTAAATGGCGAACACCCAAGTCATTCCCACCCGAATGGAGCTGGGAAAACAGAAAAAGCGCCTGAAGACCGCCATGCGGGGGCACAAACTGTTAAAGGACAAACGGGATGAGCTGATGCGTCAGTTTCTGGAGCTCGTAAGAGTCAACAAAACGCTCCGTGAACAGGTAGAAGAAGGTATCCGATCCGCCAACCGCAATCTGGTTCTGGCCAAAGCCGCCTCTTCGGATCAGGCATTAAATACCGCTTTGCTTGCCCCGAAGCAGCAGGTCTATATGGAAGTCGGCAGCCGAAACGTCATGAGCGTCGAGGTACCGGTTTACAAGGACAGTACCCGCACGGACAGTGAAGGAGATATTTACAGCTACGGCTACGCATTTACCTCCTCCGAGCTGGACGGTGCGCTGGATTCCCTGGCCGAAGTCCTTCCCCTGATGCTGAAGCTTGCAGAAACGGAAAAATCCTGCCGGCTGATGGCCGCGGAGATCGAAAAGACCCGCCGCCGCGTAAACGCGCTGGAGCATGTCATCATTCCCGATGCCCAGGAAAAGATCAAATATATCACCATGAAGCTGGATGAGAACGAAAGAAGTTCCCAGATCCGCCTGATCAAGATTCAGGACGCCATGGTGGAAGAAGCCCGTCAGAAGGCACTGTTGGAAGACGCTGCCGTTTGACGATATCGCAGAAATGCGCCCCGGCCGATGCAGCCGGGGCGTTTTTTCAGCTTCCGCCAGCCTTGACAGAAGCCTATGTTCATGAAATAATACGAATACCCTGCGGGCATTTTCTCTTTGCGGAAAGGAGGCTCTATGACACCGGAAGAAAAGAACCTGCTCAATCGGCTGAAGGAGCTCTCTTCCCGGGCCGATGAGCAGTCCGTATATACCCATACGGGCTTTTTGACGCCTGCCGAGCAGGCTTTCGCGGCGGAGCACCGCAGCGAGCTGGCACTGCCGCCCCGGCCGATCGGCGGCTTCCCGGATGCTGAGCGGGTGATCCTGCAATTCGGCAGTCCGGAAGAATTCGCATACGAAGAGGAGCCCCCTCTCGCGCTGCTGCTCGCGGTGCCGCGTCAGGAAAAATTTGCCGAAGAATTCTCACACCGGGATATATTGGGGACGCTCATGGGCAGCGGGATCCGGCGCGACCAGCTGGGCGATATCCTCCTGGAAGGGACGCACGCCTATATCTTCTGTCTGGACCAGATCGCGGAGCACCTGCTGCAGAACGTAGAGTCCTTCCGCCATACCCCCGTCCGCCTGCAGCGGCTCGCGGAGCTGCCGCCGGGCATCGGCGTTAAGCTGGAAGCCGCTGAGATCGTGGCCGCCTCCGACCGGCTGGACAGTATCATCGGCGCGGCATATCATCTTTCCAGAGCCGCAGCGAAAGAATTGGTGCAGAAGGAGCTGGCTGCCATCGACGGAAAGCTGTGTACCGACCCTTCCCGCGAACTTCATCCGGCGGAAAAAATTTCCGTCCGCGGGTACGGGAAGCTGTATTATGACGGCCCCCTCCGGGAAACGCGGAGCGGCCGCCTGCGCTTTGCTGTCAGATATTTCCGCTGATGAAAGGCTGAATCATGGAACGAAACTATTATTTGCTGCAATGGACCTGGGGCCTGCTGCAGAATCTCAGCGGAGGCCTGCGCTATTTGCTGAATCTTTCGCGGCCGCATATGCGCTACCGCAAAGCCATCGTGACCGTTTGGAAAAAGCGGGCGAGTGCTTCCGTGGGGATGTTCATCTTTCTCGGGGTGAGTGACCGGGATATCCTCCGAAAGAAGAAACCTTTCACGCCGGATTCCCTCACGCCCTCCGAACATCGCGTCCTAGTCCACGAATACGGCCACACACTCCAGTCATTGCTGTTCGGGCCGTTCTTCCTCCCGCTGGTCGCGCTGCCTTCCACCCTGTGGGCCGGTCTCGGCAAACGCCTCCGCCGCAAAAAGCATATATCCTATTACAGTGTTTTTCCGGAAAAAAACGCCAACCGTCTGGCGCAGCGTGTGACCGGCGAAGAAACGCCGCACTGACCGGCAGCACGGCCTCCCGCAAAGCCATTTCGATCCTGAAACATCAAAGACAGCGCCGTATTTGCTGCGGCGCTGTCTTTTTGTATTTGTGTCTTTGCTTTTGTATCAATTCAGTCTTTTATTTTGCGGCATGCTCTGCGGGGTTCTTCCAATAGCAATTGCCGAAGAAGGTCGAGCCGTCCGAAAAATGCAGGACCAGATCTTTGCTGCTGAACAGAGGCTCACAGGTCTTGAACAGAGGCGCGATCTGTGCGTCCTCGATCCATAGGCTTACCAGTTCCTCCCAGGCGTCCAGAGACTGCCGTGAACCGGCCGCATATTTGTCGATCTCGTCAAACAGTTCGTCCTTGCGTTCATTATTCCAGAAGCGGTATTTGACATCTGCTGAAAGCATAGAAGGAATATAAGAAACAACCGGAGTATCCATCACGGTAAGATCATAATTCGTTTCTAAAGCCATCGACTCGATGTCAAATACCCAATCATTCGGCGTGAGCACCTGGGTCTTCAGACCAAGCGCCTCCAGCGCAGCCAGGATCAGCGTATCCGTCTCGGAAGCGCTGCCGTGGTTCGCATAAATGATCGGCTTGGAAATATCCACATTGGAAGCCGCCAGATATTTTTTGGCCAATTCCGGATCTGCTTTTCCGAAATAATCCGCCGCTGTAAAGGCATCCGTATTGTAGATCCCTTCTCCTATCGGGCAGATCGGCAGGCTGTTCACATTTCCATACACACCGGCCAATTGTTCATAGTCAATGGCTGCCAGGATCGCTTTCCGCAGATTCGGATCACCGTGGACCTGATTCTCCTGATTATATCCGTTAAAGCAGATAAGCGCAAAGCGCTCGGACGGGCTTCCGGTGATTTTGAACTTTTCATCCGGAAGGATCGATTTGCAGGAGAGGTCCAGGACCGCCGCATCATATTTCCCGCTCAGCATATCCCGGGCGGCCTGCTCGTCGTCTTCGGGGATGTTATATACCGAAATCGTATCGAAATAGGCATATTGAGGAGCCGCCTGACCGCTGCCGCCTTCATTATACGGCTTATAGTCTTCAAAACGTTCCAACCGGGCATACGACGCTGCTTCATATTCCGCGACCTTATACGGACCGGTACCGATCAGGTCTTCCGTTTCAAACATTGAAAACGCCGGGTACCTGTCGATGATGCGCTTCGGCATCACAAATGCCCCGTTGCGCGCCCCGCAAATATAAAACACGTTCATATTTGAATAGTTTTTAAATGTATATACCGCGCATTTGCGGCCATCCTTTTCCGTGAATTCCGGGTCCAGACTTACCACGGCGCGCGCAAAAGGCTTCTGCATACCGCTGCCGGATTTTCCGAAACGATTCAGGGAAGCTGTGACGTCCTCGATCGTTACCGGCGTCCCGTCATGAAATACAGCCCCGTCACGCACCCACAGAGTCAGCCGGAGCTGATCGTCCGACAGGCTGAAATCACATACGCCCTTCTGAAAATTGCCGTCAGAGTCGCAGGTCAGAATCGGTTCGAATACATAAGCGGCCCAGGAATAGACACTCGTGCCCCCGGACCCGTGAATATCATTGCTTTTGCTGATTTTCAATGCCAGATTGAGTGCCCCGCCGCGGCTCGGCTGCGGCTCGGCCTCGGAAGAAGGCTGCGTATCCGCTTCCGTAAGCAGCGTGCTCTCTTTTGTTTCCGCCTGCGAAGCTTCGGAAGATACGGCAGCAGCTGTCGTACCGGGCTCCGACTTGGTTTCTTCCGCATTTTCACCGCACGCAGCCAGGCTCAAAACCATTCCCGCTGCCAGAATCAGTGCCGTTAATTTCTTCATGGAACTGCCCCTTTGTTTCGCTTTTCGTGACGGCTCGTCCGCCGACCTTTTCTATGCAGTCATTGTATAATATACGTCATCCCTCTGTCAACCGAGCAGGCGAAAATTCATCTATGTTTTTTCATGATCTTCGGGGCGGCTGTCACGGGCCGACACTCCCTTTCTTCCCTGTCCCGGAATCAAAAACGGAGCCGCCTAGGAGCGGCCCCCCCCCCGATTTTTTTATGTTTTTTAGTTTTTGCC
>JAZLHR010000012.1:0-3182 GCA_045616945.1 Lachnospiraceae bacterium
TGGGGTTGGATTTGTTTGTCATAGGATTGTACCTCCGTAAAAAATATGGGATGATTTCCTGAGGTAAATCCTACGGCGAAAAGTTTCCCAGAGTAAATCCAATTTTAATTCCTACTGTGGGATTTACTTTGGGAATTTACTACTGAGTCACGGAAACCCTTGCGCAGCGCAAAATACTTGACGTAAGGGGCCGATTTTAGTATAATCGTCAAGGTTAAGTAGGCGCAGTGTGTCTGCCGACCGTTTTTTTCCCTGAAGGTATGCAAAATCGAGAGCCCGGCCATTGGCGGGGGCAGGATCTTTTTGTGAAAAAGGAGATTGTTATGAAGGGTACCATCCAGACTGAAAAGGGCGAAATATCCTTTGATACCGATGTGATTGCCAAGTTTGCCGGTGCAGTGGCGATTGAATGCTTTGGTGTGGTCGGTATGGCAGCAGCCAACCGCAAGGAAGGGCTTGTCAGCCTTCTGAAAAAGGAAGGTCTGTCCCATGGGATCACCGTGACGATCACGGACAACAGGATTTCTTTGGATTTTCATATTATTGTGGCATACGGCGTCAGCATTTCCGCGGTTTCCGACAACCTCATCGAAAACGTGAAATACAAGCTGGAGAATTTCACGGGCCTCAGCGTGGAAAAGGTGAATATCTACGTCGAAGGCGTGAAAGTGATCGATTGAGACAGGGAGGACCAAGACCGTGGCGATATTTCAGATTGATGCGGCATGCCTGACAGCGATGTTTTCTTCAGGTGTCCATGCCCTGCAGGCTAATAAGGCCTGGATAAATGAACTGAATGTATTCCCTGTTCCCGACGGGGATACGGGGACCAATATGTGCATGACGCTGGAAACCGCTCTGCGCGAGGTGCAGGGTACTGCTTCCGGGTCCATGGCGGCTGTGGCCAAGGCGATTTCCTTCGGTTCTCTGCGCGGTGCCAGAGGTAATTCCGGTGTCATTATGTCTCAGCTGCTGCGCGGTTTCTGCAAAGAGATCCAGGACGGCGAAAAGGCGCTGGATGGATATGTCCTTGCCTGCGCGTGTGCCAGAGCTGTGGAGACCGCTTATAAGGCGGTCATGAAGCCCAAGGAAGGGACCATTCTGACGGTTGCCCGTGCCGTAGCAGATAAGATCGCGGAACTTTCCGAGAAGTATGATGATCTGGAACAGCTGATCTCCGACGTCCTGGACTACGGGGATGCGGCTCTTTCCCGTACGCCCGAACTGCTTCCGGTCCTCAAAGAAGCCGGTGTGGTCGATTCCGGCGGACAGGGCCTTATGGTCTTTTTGCGGGGCGGTCTGGCCGCGCTGCAGGGAAAGCCCGTGGCGGCGCCCGCGGCAGAGGCTGTAAGCGTTCAGCCGCAGCAGAATACCAGGACCTATGTGAATACCTCGGATATTTCGACGAGCGATATCAAGTTCGGGTATTGCACGGAATTCCTGATCAATCTGGTTCGTCCGCTGACTGCCGAAGAAGAAAGCAGCTTCCGAGGGTTCCTGGAAAATCTGGGCGATTCCATCGTGATGGTCGCTGACGAGGAAATCGTCAAGGTCCATGTTCATACGAATGACCCCGGTCTGGCCCTGCAGAAGGCATTGACCTTCGGCGGCCTGACCAATATCAAGATAGACAATATGCGCTTCGAGCATGAAGAACGGCTGATCGCGGATGCTTCCCGCATTGCCGCTGAGGAAAAGGCCAGGGAGGAAGCGGCAGAAAAGCCCCGGAAGCCCTATGGCTTTATTGCGGCTTCCGTCGGAGCCGGTCTTACGGAGATCTTCAAAGATCTGGGCGTGGATCATGTGGTCGAGGGCGGCCAGACGATGAATCCCAGCACGGAAGATATTCTGGAAGCGGTGGAATCGGTCCATGCCGAAACGGTGTATATCCTTCCCAATAATTCCAATATTATTTTGGCTGCGGAGCAGGCCAAGGCACTCACGGCGGACTGCCGTGTCATCGTGATACCCAGCAAAACGATCCCGCAGGGCATCTCTGCCATGATGGGCTTCCTGCCGGAAAAATCACCGGAGGAAAATGAGAATGACATGACGGAGGCTCTTTCCGCGGTCCGCAGCGGGGAGATCACGTACGCTGTCAGAACGACGCATCTGGCCGGCAGGGATATCCACGAAGGTGATATCATGGGCCTCGGCGGAGCGGATGGCCTGTATGCGGTCGGAAAAGAAGTGGAAGAGACCGCTCTTGCGACCGTGGAAGCCATGACGGACGAAATGTCCGGTCTGATCACGCTGTATTACGGCGATCAGGTCGGGGAAGAAGATGCGGAACGGCTTTGCGACAAATTGCGCGGATTGTATTCCGACTGTGACGTTCAGATGCTGAACGGCGGACAGCCGATCTATTACTATATCATTTCCGTGGAATAAAAGCGGTATGCTGCCGTGCGCGGAGTGCAGTGATGCTCCGGTATGATGCGGAAATGTGCATCCCTGACGGGACCATGTGGAAGATGATGAGAGAAGCATTGCCGCTTACGGGGCTTACGGGAGTAGGACCGAAAACTGCAGAAGCATTCAGTAAGCTGGGGATCACAGATATCCCCGGCTTGCTTGCGTCTTATCCGGCAGACTACGATCGGATGGACGCGCTGCGCGATATTGCTTCTCTGTCTCCGGGACAGACGGCAGCCGTGAAGGCTGTGATCATGACGCAGCCGACCGTGCGCGGTTTCGGCAAAAATGCGGTGCTCAGCATTGCAAAACGATATATTTTACAAAACAGGGGACTGCTGCTTAAGAGAGGAATCTCGCAGAAGATTATTGATTGTTGAGGCGTACTATGATAAAACGGCAGACGTGCAAATATTGAATACTTTGAAAATATCAGTTGATAAGGGGAAGTTTATATGACGGAGAGTAAGTTCATCAAAGCAAAATGCTCAAAGACGGGCCAGTATTTCGGACTCGAAATAAAAAAATTTGGTTCAGTGTGGAAGGTTGTCAATATGATAAGGCTTTCTGATGATGAAGCAAAGGTTTTGTCCTCAGAAATCGAGCAGCCCTCGTTTGAAACGAATACAAATCTTCTTGCCTGCACAAAGTGCGGCAATCGAAAGGTCGGCGGATGCACCTGCTCACAGAAAAATCACTCCTGTTCCGCAGGTATGAAATATCAGTTTGACTGCATATACTGTAAAAACCTCTCTGTTGATTATTCG
>JAZLHR010000013.1:0-27940 GCA_045616945.1 Lachnospiraceae bacterium
AGCTGCCTAACCTGTTCAAGCCTCTGAAGACCAACGGCATCAACGTGACCGCAGTTGTATATGCCCCTGCTTTCGGTTTCGTGTACAACAACATGGACGAAATGGTCAGCGCATACTGCAAGGCTCCGAACTCCGTTTCCATCGAAAAGGGTGTGGAATGGCGTGAAGGCATCTGCAAGGCCAACAAGGTCGACGGCGTTCTGGTTCACTACAACCGCTCCTGCAAGCCTTGGTCCGGTTATATGGCCGAGATGCAGCGCCGCTTCACCGCGGATCTGGGCATCCCCTGCGCAGGCTTCGACGGCGACCAGGCAGACCCCCGCAACTTCAACGAGGCTCAGTATGAGACACGTGTGCAGGGCCTGGTAGAAGCAATGGAACAGACCAAGCTTCAGAAGGAGGGCAAATAAATGAATTTCGAACAGTTTGCAAAGGTTGCTGCCAATCCGAAGGCTCAGTTGAAGGCCGTTAAGGCTGCCGGCAAGAAGGCTATCGGCGTTCTGCCCTACTATGCACCCGAAGAACTGGTTTACGCTTCCGGTATGGTTCCTTTCGGTATCTGGGGCTCCAATAACAAGACCATTTCCAAGGCCAAGGAATATTGCGCTACGTTCTACTGCACCATCGCCCAGCTCGCTCTGGAAATGATGCTGGATGGCACCATGGATGATCTGGACGGTGTGATCACCCCCACCATCTGCGATACCCTTCGTCCCATGAGCCAGAACTTCCGCGTGGCAATGGATAAGCTGCAGAAGATGCCCACCATCTTCCTGGCACATCCGCAGTATCGCCGCCCCGCTTTCGGTCTGCAGTTCACCGCAGATCAGTATACCAACGTCCGTAAGGCTCTGGATAAGATCGCCGGCCATGAGATGACCGATGAAGATATCCGCGGCGCTATCAAGGTCTACAACAAGGCCCGTGCCGTTCGCCGTGATTTCGTAAAGTTGGCCGGTGAGCATCCGGAAGCTGTTTCCGCCGTGAACCGCAGCGCCGTTCTGAAGGCCTACTACTTCATGGACAAGGTAGAATATACCGAAAAGCTGGCTGCTCTCAATGCCGAGCTGGCTGCTCTGCCGAAGAGCAGCTGGAAGGGCGTTAAGATCCTTACCAGCGGTATCATCTGCGATAACCCTGTTCTGCTGAAGATCATCGACGACAACGGCCTGGCCATCGCAGCCGATGACGTTGCTCATGAAAGCCGCATGATCCGTGTAGACGCAGCCGAGACCGGTGATCCCATGATGGCTCTGGCTCAGCAGTTCGCCGATCAGGATTTCGATATCCTGCTCTACGATGAGAATTCCAATCAGAATCGCCGTGCCGACTTCGTAGTCGATATGGTGAAGAAGAGCGGCGCACAGGGGCTGGTGCTCTTTATGCAGCAGTTCTGCGACCCCGAGGAGATGGAGTATCCTTACCTGAAGAAGGCTCTGGATGCAGCCCAGATCCCTCACATCAAGCTTGGTGTAGACCAGCAGATGAGAGACTTCGGTCAGGCCGCTACCGCTCTGCAGGGCTTTGCCGAGCAGCTCAGCCTGTAATCGCAATCAAAATCTCAGAAGCCTCCCGGGCCGCCCGGGGGGCTTTTTTCGTCTTTCGGATGCCGGAGACCGCGCTGCGGCAGAGCGGCCGTGAAACGTTCGAAACCGTACGGATTTGCGCGGTTTGGGTTTGCGGTCTCTGCAGGAGTATGGTATAATCCATCCCATGATGAAAAGTCCGGCGGCTTGCCGGCAAAGGAGCGGGGAAATGGCTGATTCTGCGGCAAATGCAAAAGAGAGAGCGAAACGGAGAAAGAAGAGAAAGATCAAACTGTGGATACGCAGGATCATTGCCCTGCTGGTGGCTCTCGCGATCGTCTTTTTCGCGGTATTTGCCGTCGTGAAGATCATCGGCGGCGGAATCAAGCTCGTGAAGAAATGGTTCGGCGGGAACGAAACGGAAGCGGTCGCTTCTACCGATGAGCCGACGGAAGAACCTACGGAACCGTCCACGGAAGAGATCGACCAGAACAAGCTTGCGTTCACGACGGAAGCCAGGCGGCTGATGGCCTCTTACCGCTACAACGACGCGCTGGAGCTCATAGACAAATATACCGGCTATAAAAACGATCCCGAAGTACAGGCTCTGCGGCAGAGTGTGATCGATGAATACAACAGCTGCATCCCCGTGGATATGGAAAAAGTCCCGCACGTGTTCGTACATTCCCTGATCGTAGATACCTCCAAAGCCTTTGTAGGGGGCACCTCCTCCAGCACGGCGAACGGCGTCAACGCCTGGATGATCACCATCGAAGAATATAAAAAAGTGCTGGATCAGCTGTATGCGAACGGATATGTGCTTTTGAATGTCAGCGACCTTTATACCGTGACGGGCGGCACCGTGGCGCCGAATACGGGCATCAAGCTCCCGGAAGGCAAGAAAGCCCTGGTATTTTCCTATGACGACCTGGCATACTATGCACAGTACAGCGGCCTCGGTTTCGGTGAAAAGATTGTCAAGGACGCGGACGGGAAGCTCAAGGTCGAATATACCTCAGACAGCGGCGAGGTGCTGGTAGGCGATTATGACTGGCTGCCAATCCTGGATGCTTTTGTCGAGGAACATCCGGATTTCTCTTATCAGGGCCACAAGGGAACCATCGCCATGACCGGCTATGACGGCTGCTTCGGCTACCGGACCGATATCGGCTTTTTTCAGGAACCGACCTTCGGTGAGCGTGCCTGGCTGAATGCGCATCCGGATATCACCGTGGATCATATCGACGAATATATCGAGCAGGCCAAGGAGATCGCGCAGGCCATCAAGGAAGACGGGTATGAATTTGCTTCCCACAGCTGGGGACACCGCCGCTACGGCAGTATTTCCACTCCGGATCTGGAAGTGGATATGGGCCTGTTCTTCGAACGGGTGACTCCCATCATCGGCGAGACCGAGATATTGATCTACGCGCACGGCGACGATATCGCCGGTTCGAGGCTCTATAATAAGGAAACCAACAGCAATTACGCCTATCTGCTCGGCGCCGGCTACAAGGCTTTCTGCAATGTGGATGCGTCCTGGCTGTCCTGGTATCAGTATAACGGGGAATGTATGCGCGGCGCGCGCATTGATATAGACGGCTATACGCTCTATACGGAAATGACGCAGGGCGGCACGGTCATCGGCGAGTTGGGACTGAATGCGGCGGAAATATTTGATCCCATAAGGCCGACACCCGTGATCGCGGAAACGTAAAACAGAACAGAAAAATGAAAAGCAGGCCTGCGGGTCTGCTTTTTTTGCGGCAGTTTTCATTTTTGTAAAAAAATATTTCGCTTTGTAAAAATTTATGTCACATTTGTCCGGGCAGAAACGTATATAGAGTGAAAGGCCTTTTATGTCTGCAGAAAAGGAGTGCGATGCATGTGGATACCACTTGAAGAAGCGCTGAAGGATTATTGGAAAAGCACCTATTTGGCTGCTTATCAAATCTGCCGGAACAGTCAGGACGCAGAAGACGCGGCAGAGGACGCTTTTGTGCGTTATTATGACAGCAATATAGACTTTGATAGTCGTGAGCATATTCGTGCCTGGCTCATCAGGGCCTCACTCAATCGCGCAAGAGATTTTCAGCGAACCCCCTGGAACAGAAAAAGAAGTATAACGGAGGCAGCAGAGGACGGTACGGCCGATTTGCCGGAATATGCTGACCGGCTTGCCCCCTCCGCGGAGGAAGAATTGCTGCGGCAGGAACGCTCGGCGGCTCTGACGCAGGCAGTTGCGGAACTCCCGGCACGCTGCAGAATTGTGATCCACTTCTATTATTACGAGAATGCGTCCTGCGAAGAAATCGCGGAAGTATTGGGGATCAGTAATGCCGCCGTCCGGCAAAGGCTGAGCCGCGCCCGGAAAATATTGAAGAATAAGTTGAAAGAGGTTATTTCGGATGATTGACAGAGAAAATTATAAGCAATTGATTCGTCTGCCCGGTACAGATAACATTCCGACGGCGGAGCAGATTTTGGCAAAAAGAGCAGAAAAAGAGAAAAACAAAGAAAGCGGTGAGCCGAGCTGCTTCCTGCGAATCAAAAGGAATAAAAAAGCAAAAATAGCATGGGTATTGGTTTCCGTTGCTCTGCTTTTGGGGGGAGGCGTGATTGCAGGGGCTGCAAAATTGGTCAGCAGGGACGAACCGACGGAAGCTGTCAAAGAAACCCCGGAGGCCAAAGAATACGGCGAAACGGAATTCTATTTGGATAGAAAGTCTGTCCGCGGCTTATTTTTGAAAGACGAGGAGTTATGGAAAGGGTCTTATGACGACGAGAAGCATTATGGAATTTTTTTGTTCCGGAACTGGGAGGAATATCAAGCCTGGGCAATAAAAACACTTAAAGCAGGCACTGCTTTGACGGAATTACTGACCGGATGCGATGAGACATATTTTGCTGATAATATTCTTCTGCTTTGCCAACACGCAGTGAGCCTGGACGCTCCCTTGACTTCAAAAGTCTTTATGAATATAAGCCCATCGGGGCAGTCTGCGAGAATATGTTTTGATGACAGTAATAAGAAGGATTCCGGAACAGAGGATTATTGTTCCAGAATCGATATCCCGTTGGAATATCTGGAGGGGGTATCTCTGTTGGAAATCCTTATCAGAGGTACCGAATATCAAAAAGCATTTCCTCTTGTCCATGTACAGAAGGAGGACCAACAGAAAGAAAAAATTGCTCTCAAAGATGATATTCGGGTTTCGTATGCGTTATGGCCGGATAGAGTACCTGTATCTGAGCAGAATATAGAATTGTACTCCGATCGTGAGCAGCTGCCGGACTGGCTGCAGGAACAGGAAAAGACTCCAAACGGGAATGGAAATGGGGCGGGACTTCCCAAATGGTCCGGGGAAAGGTCGGCGCCTTATTCGAAAGAATTCTTTGAAAATCACGTCCTTCTGCTGCTTTATACTGTAAATGCGGTGCGGTCCGTTCATGAATTCGATACTGACCTGTACAAAAACGGAACGGCAGCGGAGCTGATTTTGTCAGATAAATTTGAGGGCTGGGCCGCCGATGTAATATCCAGGGAATGTATCCTGATTGAAATCCCCCGGGAATATCTGGATGGAATTAAAAAAATAGATGTGACCTATGTCAAATTTGGAGAGTATGCAAGAATTTTTTCAGTATCCATTCCCGATGCTGTTTGAAAAGTAAAAGAAAAACTGAAATTTCCGGGCGCTGCCGAGTTTGGAGCTCTGCTGCGCCCGGAGGCGGTTCCCCGAAAGGGTTCGCTGCTAAGGCCGATGGGGCTTATGACTTTTATGATAAAGCTGCAGGGCAGAAATGATGGGTGACGTCTGTGTTTCGGGACCGTCACCCTTTTCTTTTTGAAAAAGCAGGTATTGTGATCAACTCCGCGCAATATCCCGCTGGTTTGCTGTCCCCTCTTTTTGAAAACGGCTTCAGGGCAGATATTTCTGCAGCAGATAGTCCCGCTCGTTGTGCCCGGGCGTTTCCAGAACATCCTGCAGCATTTGCTGAAGGACCTCGCCCAGCTCTTTGCCGGGCTTCATGCCGGCGGCGATGAGGTCGCCTCCGCTGACGGCCAGCGTTTTCAGGGACACACAGTTTTTGTTTTCGCGCACAAGCCGGTAATTCTCCAGCAGGCGTTCATATTGCGGCAGAAAGGCTTCCTGTGCCGCGGGACTTTTGGCTTTATGATCGTATAAAATGAATTGAACGAAGGCGGCGAAGGTATCTTCCCCCATGCGGTTCATGGCGCGGCGGACATTGGCTTCCGTGGGATCGAAATAATCATCATGGACCTGAATAAGTCGGGTCACGCGGGTCAGGATATCGGTATCGAAACGCAGTTCCTTCAGAAACTGTTCCGCAAAGGCGGCTCCCTTTGCCGCATGCCCCCGGAAATGATCTGTTCCGTCTGCGTCGGTCGTTTGTGTATCGGGCTTGCCGGTATCGTGCAGCAGGGCCGCGAGCCGCAGCACCCGGTCGGCAGGCGTTTCAGCCAGTACAGCCAGCGTATGTTCGCCCACAGTGCCGCAGTGGTAGGGAGAATGCTGCGGAAGAACCATCATTTCATCGAAGCGCGGGAAAATCTCCGCAGTGATGCCGCTGTCGTACAGAAGGCGGAAATAGTCCGGGTGCGGGGACATCAGCAGCTTTACCAGCTCGGCCTGGATGCGCTCACGGCTGACCAGCGCCAGACGCGGCGCGAACTGCCGCAGAGCGGCGAAGCATTTTTCTTCGATATGAAAACCGAGCTGCGCGGAAAAACGTGCGGCACGCAGGATACGCAGCGCATCCTCTTCAAAACGCCCATACGGATCCCCGACCGCGCGGATGATGCCTGCCTGCAGGTCATCCAGACCGCCGAACAGATCCACAAGGCCAGCCTTCGGATTATAGGCCATTGCGTTGATGGTAAAATCGCGGCGTTTCAGATCCTCCTCCAGGGAAGGCGTGAACATCACGGAATCGGGGTGGCGACCGTCGCTGTAATCCCCGTCCAGACGGTAGGTGGTGACTTCGAAGCCCTCGCCGCCCAGCATGACTGTCACGGTCCCGTGCCGGATGCCGGTGTCGATCGTGCGGCGGAAGAGCGCTTTCACCTGCTGCGGCAGCGCGGAGGTGGTGATGTCCCAGTCTCCGGGCACCCGGCCCAGCAGTGAGTCGCGCACGCAGCCTCCCACCGCGTAGGCCTCATAGCCCGCACGGCTCAGGATGCGCAATATTTGAGAAACCTTTTCAGGCAGTTCGATTCGGTTCATAGAAACTCCCTCCCGGAGCAGCTACAGTATAGCACGGTACCGCGGAATGCGTCCACCGCTGCCGCCTGAAAAAATTTTGTTTCGTTTTTTCAAAATGATGTGTAACAAACGGCGCAATTTCTCTAGTATATATATAAGGGACCGGAAAGGAGATGATCAAAGGTTGGAGGACAGCAAAATAATAGACTTGTTCTTTGAGCGCTCGGAGGAGGCGATTATTGCACTGTCAGAGAAATACGGCTCTGTTTGTATGCGGGTGTCCGAAAATATCGTCCACGACTGCAGGGATGCCGAGGAGTGCGTAAACGAAGCCTATCTGGGCGTGTGGGAAGCGATTCCGCCGGAAAAGCCGGATCTGCTCCTGCCTTTTGTGTGCCGGATCGTCCGGAATATCTCCATCAGCCATTATAAAAGGGAACGAGCCACGAAACGGAAGGGCAATTATGATCTGAGTCTGGAAGAACTGGGAGACGTAGTAAATTCAAATAGCAGCGCGGAAAAAGTATTTGAAGCGAAGGAGCTTTCAGCCCTCGTCGATGCCTTTTTGGGAACCCTGTCCGAAATGAACCGCTTCCTGTTTGTAAGGCACTTCTGGTTTTTGGATTCTTATGAGGAATTGACAAAAAAGACCGGACTGAGGGAAGGAAGTATAAGGACGCGCCTGTCTCGGGTGAAAAAGAATCTTAGAAAATATCTGGAAAAGAAGGGAATAGTGATATGAGTCCGGAAGAATTGATGAATTCAATCGGCGGAATCAGCGACCGGTATATTGCCGAAGCAGCAAAGAAAAACTGTATGAAGGATTTTTTTTGCGCAGGGCTCATAGAACTGGCAGGCGGGCTCATTGCAGGCGTGTTCTCATACAGAAAATGGAGTTTCACCCTTTTGTCGTTATGCCTGTGTCTGCTGCTTCTCGGAACAAAAAACATCGTGAAATGGGCCAGAGGGAACGGCTGCGGAACATGGCCTCTTGTGGGAAAAATAATTCTTCCTGTCTTTTGGGCGTTCCTGATACTCCTGACGGCAATCCTGATCGGGACACGCATTCGGGTGATTACAATCGGAACCCGGAATATCGGGCTGATCGAGAAGCCCTGTGAGAACGGGAGCGGGAGCGCAAGACGGGATATTTTACAGTCTTTGAAGGAAAAAGGCTTTGCTTCTGCACAGATTCTGGAAATATCGTATTTCGGCTCAAACGGAAAGGGAGATTACTATTTATGCCGCTGCACAGAAGACGATGGAACGGAAGCAATCTATTACGGTTTTGACGAAAAAGATTCGAGGGTGCGGGCCTATTTGTTGGGAGAGGAAACCATCAGATGAGACAAACGAAATTATTAAAAATTTATAAAATCAAATATCCCATGTAACAAAAATCAGATTTTCTCTAGTTTATAGACAAAGGCAATTTTCAGAAATGCGGGTTGCAAAAAATCGGGAGCGTATGTCAGGCTTCTTTCAGCTGAAGCAATCGGTGAACTCTCATAGCTTTTTCGGGCTTATCAGCGTGCAGTTATTACCATTTTCAGATACCGAAGGGCAGAAAGGAAGGTATGGCCTATGAGGGCAGTATAACGGACGGCACTGCGATTCCATATCGCAGGTACGTCGAAGAAAAGAAGATGCAAGACAATTCACCCAGCAGCCTGGCACGGGCGTATGCAGATCCCAGTTCGCGATTTGAGGAATATGTTGATGGGGAAAGCTATTACAATGCTTTCTATTCTCAAGTTGTAGATGCATATAATACTTACCTTGTAATCGGGCAGATGAATTGAGTCAGGGAAACTATTCCCTAGCAGCAGATTTTGCTTTTATGAATCGGTCCCTTCCTTTGGTATGGCCCGATATCGCCTCTTTTTCGGCAGCGCTTACCCTGCAGCAGGATGCGTCAGTCCGCTTTGAAGGGACAGCGGTAGGCGGATCATATGTTTCGGGAGCGGGCATAAGACCTGGGGCCGGATGAGGCGATCCGGCTGGCTTTGCTCGTCAAGCTGCAGAAGGACGTGCCCTGCGGCGTTTATGATCTTCACTTTTCGCGCTTCGGGAAGGAGCGGACATATTCTGCCGCCCTGAAAGTCGTCTGAAATATCAAAAAGAATCCGGCGGAACCGCCGGGAATGAAGACCTCCGCACTGCCTTTGGGCCCTGCGGAGGTCGTTTGAAAATTTTTGCCGACGGATTGTTGCGTTCAACTGAGGCTAACATAATTATTAAAATTTTATAAAATCGAATATTCCATGTAACAAAAATCCGTTTTTCTCTAGTTTATAGACAAAGGCAATTTCAAACGCAGAAGGAAAGAATGACTATAACGCTATAATACAAGGAGGGTGATGCCTATGAAAGCAGTAGGATGAGGAATGATTACCTTTTCAATACAGACAGAGTAATTTACTCAAAACAATCGAACAGTATTTAAAAATCGGCTTAAAACTACGGGAGGGCAAGTAGAAAAGGTTATTAATGAATTTTGGATGATTATTTAGGATGTTAAAAAAACAAAAGGAGGTTAACGATGAAAAACCATTTTAAGGTTTTTACTGCATTGGCTTTGGCTGTGTCGCTTTTTTGCGGCACTATAAGCGTCGATGCAGCTGCTTCTTCCATTACAGACAATTTGCAGGGGAATGAGCGGGTCGGTAAGGTGGCAACAAAGCAGGGGACCGACTACGACACGTACCTGCTTGAAGACGGGAGCTTTGAGTGCGTTATTTATCCTTGCGACCGTTATTATGAAACGGAATTCGGTTATGAAGAAATAGATAATTCCGTGATTCCCAGTCAGACGGAAAAGAACGGTATTCTATACACTTATGCAAATGCAGCGGGAGCAAACAGTTTTTATTTTGCAGAGGGCAGGGATTTGTCCGTATGGATGGATACCGAACGAGGAAGCTTAAGGCTGATTCCTCAGGGCGCAAATGCCGTAAATGCTGCGGCAGGCGGCCTGAATGAGATTACAGCCGATTTTTCGCTTTCCGGGAAACAGATGATTGCGTATCCCAATGTGTATCAGGATACGGATCTGGTATATGCCGTACAGAATGAGGGCTTGAAAGAATATCTGGTCCTTTACAGTCAAAGTTCACCGGATGAGTTTTCCTATTTGCTGGAAACGGAAATGAAGGCGGAACTGACAGACCGGAACGAAGTCTTGTTGGTCAATCCGGACACACAGGACTGTCTGACGATTGGCGGACTTTGGGCGGTCGATGCCGAAGGAAAAACGACGGAAAACATTGAATTGGCTGTAAAAGAAACCGCCGATGGGGTGCTGATCACATTAAAGCCGGATGAAGCTTTCCGCGAAAGCGCGGTATATCCTCTCATAATTGACCCGAATGTTACGGTATCAGGCGGAAATGTGACTTATGATACCTTTATTTCAGGCCGCTATCAGAGTACGAATTATTACGGTCAGAACTATTTATCCATCGGCCGCAGCAGTGATTTGTATTCGACCAGAAGCTATATAAAGTTTGATATTCCGGGCAATATCGCTCCCGGTGCGATATCTTCGGCCTCAATATGGCTGAAAAAGATGAGCGGAGCGGAACCGACGGCTGTTGTGCGGCGCGTGACGGATGCCTGGACTTCTTCAGGGCTGACATGGCAGAATCGTCCGGAAGGTACGCTCAGCGGACAATCGGCATTGGTCAATGAAGGAGACGGCTGGTATTCGGCAAGCCTGATGGGAATGATTAACGGCTGGCTGGATTATTCTTATGAAAACTATGGCGTTATCGTTCAAAGTACAACGGAATCGGGAACTTCGCAGTGGACGAAATTTTACAGTTCGGATACCGCAAGTTATCTGCCGGAGCTGCGGATAACCTATTCCTATCAGACGATGCCGGTTAATCGGGTCAGCTCATTGTATTCTGTACTAGATACATACAATAGTAGTTTCGTAAACAAACAGAATTGTTACGGATATGCGATGCAGCTCTATTGTGTGGACGGGGCACAGGGAAGAGCATATCATCAGTATCCGGGTGAATTTGGTGATTGGCTGACATACAGTAATCTGGAGGAAATATATAATCGTTATGTGTATGTTGGGGAATCGGCAGCCAACTGGATGAGCCTGGTTTCGACGGAAATGTATGCGGATTTTCAGTACCTGAATCAGCAGTATGGAGATGAATGGACACTTGTTCGTGAGGGAGTTACTGCAAGCAGCACGATTCCCTCCGGTTACAGGAAGATTGCGGTCGTAACAAGTGAAAGCGATTTCCATTTTTTACTTCGCCACGATGACGGAACCTGGTCTGAGAAAAACGGTACGCTGGCTCCTTCCAATAAGTCATACAGTTCTCATACTCTGATGACGGATGAAAATATATCTGTGTTGGGACTTGAGGGCGGTTATGATCTGATAAAGTTTATGCTGGTGAAGAAGTCCACAGTGATAGATTATCCCCATCAAGCTGCTGTTAATAGTGCGGCGCACACGCAGACCTTGTTTACTGATCGTGCGGGAGTGAATTTCCGAAGCGCCGCGACGGTCGGTCGAGGTGTAATATCTGGCCGTTTTGATTACACCGGCGATGAAGATATGTTTGTGTTTTCACCGAGCACGAGCGGAAATTATAAGTTGGCCGTTTCTGCAGGCATGGGGTACTGTCAGCCGGTGCTGTATGTATATAACGGTTACGGAAATCTTCTGGGAAGTGTTTCAAGCAGTGTGGAGTTTTCATGTAGTATGTCACAGGGACAGAAATATTTTATCTGTATTCGAGACGCAGCTAATTCCACAAACACTTATACATTGAACATTACGACTTAAGGAGGGAGAGTCATGAAGAAAAAATGGTTTGTATTATCGGCGGCTATGTTATTGTTTGCAGGCGGGACGGTTGCTGCTTCCGCTTTAGTAAGTCAGCCGGGCACGAAAAATGACAGTAATAAATCCCTGGAGGGCCAGACCGCTGCATCGGAGGCGAGTCCTTCGAAATCCAGGGAGGAACTGCTGGCAGACCTGACGGAGGTGGTCTATCCTTCGATCCCTCCGGAGGAGCAGGAGGCTTATATCGCGTCGCAGCTTGCATCCATGGCAGCTGAACTGGAAGAAAAAAACCCGAAGACGCAGGAAACAGATGAAGCACCTGTAACGCATGATTCAATGCGCAAGCGGGCAGAAGCAAAGAATTTGTCGGTTTATGAATACTGTTTGGAAATTGCAAATGAGACGCAAAAAGCAGCCTTGGAGAAGTTGAAAGAAGAAAACCCGGATATCGGCGTGATAAACGACATGGAGCGCGCAATATTGGTAATAATGGGCGAGCTGCCAGCCGATCAGCCTCGTTTGACGCGGGAATGGGCGGAAGAGTTTTGTAAGACCCATGAATGGAAAGCCGCTCAGCCGGATGATCCTTATTATGCCGGGAACTATTATCGAGAAGCGATGGATTGTCTGAATAAAGTCGCCGGAGCACCGGACAGCGTCTCCGAAAAGGGATACGGCCCGGTTGCGGAATATTTCGTGGATGAGGACGGCAGTGAAAGAATCGTGCTTGTTGCATCCATGAGCATTGGCTATAAAAAGACGGAAATGAAAGGAATGGAGGAACTTTACCATTATCCTAAGACGGCAGAACAGGAACCGACTGCGGCTGAAACAGATGCGGCTCCCCTCACGCCGGAAGAAGAACTGCTGGCGGATATTCAGAAGCGGGTCGGAGCTAATTATGATATATCGAGGGAAGATTTAAGTTTTTATACCTCTCGGTATGTTCGTGCCAATGAAGAACAGCGCAAACAGATTGACGAAGTGTATGACCCTGTAGAAAATAGTACTATCCCCATAAAACAGATCATGATCATAATGGGAGAAATAGAGGCGGATGTTCCCCTGTTGACTTTAGAGGAAGCTAAGGAAGCTGTTGCAGAGATGAAAAAAGACAGCCGCTTTGGATGGAATAATCTGCAGGAAACTTCCTTGGAAATGTCGAGACTGTACATGGAATATATTCAAAAGGTTCAAAATAATGCGGTCCCGGATAAGTTATTGACGCTTGCAGATGGATCAATAACATATGCAAAGTTCTATCTGGATCCTGAGCAGACTGAGGAAGTGAGTTTCGGAATGTCTTCGATAGACTACTTGTATACAGACAAAAATAATAATTTAAAGATCTTCCGTTTGTTATCCCCGGAGGAATGTGTCGTAAAATAAAAAACGGA
The DNA here is from genome assembly GCA_045616945.1 of Lachnospiraceae bacterium. GTDB lineage: Bacteria > Bacillota > Clostridia > Lachnospirales > Lachnospiraceae > UBA6987. The sequence continues at coordinate 12,968 of JAZLHR010000013.1, forward strand.
TGATAGCTGCTGATTCAGGTCGCTTGCGGCCTGGATCAGCAGCTTTTTCTGTGTGATTCCCCGGGACAGCTTCCTTAAGATCTGGACCTCCTTTGGCGGCAGATATTCTCAAGCGGCTCCTTAGCCTTAAAAAAAATAGTTGACAATTCTGCAGGGGGGGTAGAATAATAGTGAAAGAGAAAAAGCCCGCGGCGGCTTTGGATGTTTTTGAACGATGGTCTGGGATCAAGGCTCCGGTGATGCGAAAAATGCATCTCAAAACAGTAATATTCCCCTTTCGGCAAGGGGAAAACCGAAAAAGGGCGAAAAGAATAGGAGGAAAAGGTAATGGTGTCGTTTGTCAAGAAAAATCTCTCTTTTGCCGCACTGATTGCAGCATTTACCTTGGCTGCTTTCCCTGCCTTTCGTTTGGGGAACGAGCTGTTTTCGTATGCCGGCAGTATCGCATTCACGTATTCTTCGGGCTTGGCCAGCCTCACCTTTCTGAATATTGTTCTTGGCTATCTGCTTGCCTGCCGGAATAACGGGAAGGAATTGCCGGGAGATTATTTCGTGTTCTACCGCATACTGGTCGGAATTGCCTTTGCTGCCAATGCGGTGTTTATCGGAATAGAACTTTCTCACGCCAACGAGCAGGTAAGTGCAGTTTCCTGGGGGATCGAGTGTCTGCTGCTGATCGCTCTCGCGGGGCCGTTTCGAACGCCTATCCGGCGCAAAAATCTCCTTTGGTTCCTGCTGTATATTCCGGTCTGCAATGTGCTGAGCATTCTGCTTGTGCTGCTTTTGAATCGCTGAGGGTGACAAAAAGGTAAGAATCTATCCCGGAAAAACAAACGGGGTATCATAAATGTCTTCTGCATCAAAGAGAAGACGGTAAATGAAAAAGAAAGCGATTTTGGCAGGCAGTTAATCATTTTCCGCCTTTTGATAAAAAACATCGACAATTCGGGAGGAGTCAACATGAAGAAAGCATTAAAAATCATATCCCTGCTGGCGGTATGTGTATTGTCGACGGTTTTGATTTGTAATGGTATTTGGAAAAGGAAAACGGCGGAAAAGATTGCGGCGGCGTCATTAGGCTATGTTTTCAGAGCAAGCTGCGAATTGCAAAATGCTTTGACGGATGAATACGGCAGAACATCTTCCTGCCTGACAAGCGCGGCGGAAAATTTGCTGTATGCTTTTGCCCTTACGGGGTCTGCGGCTGCGCAGAAAGCGGGAATACACAGTCAATGGTATTATTCCGAAGTGGGCAATTTTATCCTTTCCGGCGGGGATGCGCTGCGGTTGACCATCCGCCCGGCGGCAGATATCGTCGGCGGTATGACGGAGGATGAATTGAGTTTTTACACCGACCTGCAGAAAGCATTGCAGCAGGCAGTTGAGCCCTGGGTCTCATTGGGGGAATCCGGTTATGTCTTTTCAACAATCGGAGCAGAAGCAATGAACCGGATTTCAGGGGATTATTTAAAAGAATGTGAAAAACTCTTCGTGAAAAGGTAGAAGATACGGGGGGGGCGGTTCCTTCATGAGTGAACGGAATCGTCCCCGTGTCTTACGGATAGAATATATCACCGCAGCGTTCTGGCGACGTCGCAGGAGGCGCGGACATGTACCCGGGCCTCCAGCGCTTCGGCGGGCGGAAGGTAGTCCCTGCCCTCGATCAGAGTGATCAGCTTTTCCGCTGCCATGCGGCCCAGAGCTTCCTTGGGGTGAATGACCGAGGTGAGTGCCGGCTGCACGGTGCGGGCCAAGATCGTATCGTCATATCCCATGACGGATACATCGGCCGGGATGCGGATGCCTGCCTGATCCAGGATGCGCATGACCTTCAAGGCGGTCTCATCGTTGTAGCTGAATACGGCGGATATTTCTTCTTCGCGGATCAGGCGAAGCAGCTGTGCTTCCGTATGTTCATCTTCCTCGATCTCGCAAACCGGAGGCAGCCCGTTCATGGCCAGGACGGCGTTAAAGCCGTGCAGGCGCGCTTCATTTTCGGCGAAGCTGCTGCGGCAGACCATGGCTATGCGGCGGTGCCCGAGTGAAAGAAGGTATTCCGCGGCCCGTTTCCCGCCGGCAAAATCGTCAAACACGATCTGCGCGGCACCGACGCCCTCCAGCCTGCGGTCCAATATGACCAGGGGGATGCCCTGCGCGCCGAGCCCGACAAGCGCATCCGTCATGGCGGGACAGCTTTCCTGCAGGACATGCGGCGGCAGCAGAATGACGCCCGCTGACCCCTTGCCGGAAAGCTGCTCCAGCGCGGCGCAGACGGTTTCCGGGCTGTCTTCCGTGTTATGGATCACGAAGCGGTAATTGGCAGCGGCGAGCACTTCGGAAATACTCTTGATATACATTGTGGAAAAGAAAGAATAGGTAACATCCAGCAGCACGTCGATATTGCCGCGCGGCGCCGTGTCCCGGTAGCAGACATAGGTCCCGCGGCCGTGCTGCTTTTCTATATAGTGGTCTGCGGCCAGCGCTGCCAATGCGGTGCGGACGGTGAAGCGGCTGAGAGAAAGCCCCGCGACCATTTCGTTTTCACTGGGGAGCTTTTCTCCATAGGCAAGACGGCCGCTCAGAATGGCGTCGCGGATGGATTGGACCAGCTGGGCGTGCAGGGGAATGAGACTGCTGCGGTCTACGGAAAAAAGAAGCTGCTGCATGGGAGCGCCTTTCTGCGGGGAAAGCCCCGGCTTAATGAAAAATTAACAGGAAGAATCCGCCGCGGCCGTTGACATTTGCCGGGGAGAATGATAATCTTTTTCAAAAGAGTGTCGTTTCTTATTTGGTTGAGCGAACTTGTCAGCACAACCATACAAGTTATAACACAAAATATCGTTCTCTGCAAGGGGAATGAAAAAAAGAAAGGGAATAGGCTTATGGGAGTAAAGGTAGCAATCATCGGTGCCGGCAGCGCCGTATTTTCCATCAACCTGATCAAGGACATCTGCATCAATCGGAATTTTGACGGTTCCGAGGTCGCCTTGATGGATATCAACGAGCGCCGGCTGAACGGAATTTACAGTCTTTGCCGGAAATACATTCAGGCAACCGGCGTGAACATCGGGCTTTCTATGACGATGGACCGCCGCGAGGCACTGCAGGGGGCCGACTTCGTCATGGACGTGGCCCTGGACTACGGCCACGAGCGTCTGAAGGACGGCTGGAAGGTCGCGGAAGACTGCGGCTACCGCTACGGCGGCAGTCTGCATGTGATGCACGATGAGGCTTTCTGGGTCAACTGGTACCAGATCAAGCTGATGGAAGACATCTATAAGGATATCCTCGATATCTGCCCGGATGCCTGGTATCTGCTGGTGGCCAATCCCGTCCAGGCCGGTACGACCTACCTGTGCCGCAAATATCCCGGCGCGAAGGTCATCGGTATGTGCCACGGCGGCTACCGTGCCCTGAACCTGTTCGATGCGATGGGCCTGGACCGCAAGGACTGCACCTGGGAAGTATCCGGCGTGAACCATTTCGTGTTCATGAACAGCTTCTATTACAAGGGACAGGATGCTTTCCCGCTGCTGGACAAGTGGCTGGCGGACGGTGAAAACATGAAGCAGATCATGGCGGATCCGCTGCCCTGGAGACAGTCCAGCCCGAAGCTGGGGCCGAAGGCAGTGGACCTGTATCACCGCTACGGCGTGTTCCCCATCGGCGATACCAATTCGCCCGGCGGCGGTGCCTGGGGCTGGTGGTATCATACGGACGATGTGGAGCAGAGCTACATGGAGGACGCGGCGAACTGGTGGAAGTGGCATTTCCAAAGAGGACAGAACAAGCTGGACAAGATCTGGGCTTCCATCGAGGACCCGAATGTGAATGTGCTGGAATTCATCGGCAGCGTGCCCGCCGACGAGCCCATGATTCCCACCGTGGAAGCACTGGCCTTCAACGTGGAAAGGAAGGTCATTGTCAATGTACTGAACAGCGGCAACTGGGTACAGGGCGTTCCGACCGATTACGAGTGCGAATGCTGGGCCATCCTGAATAAGGACGGTGTCCATCCGCTCAATATGAAGCCGCAGCCGAAGGCCGTGATCGCGGAGATGTATCACGACCGCATCGCTCCGGTAGAGATGGAGCTGCAGGCCTTTGAGACCGGCAGGATCGAGTTCCTGGAGGAACTGGTGATGATGGATCCCTGGACGAAGAGCCATGCTCAGGCCAGAAAGCTCATCCGCAATATCCTGAATATGCCCTGCAACCGCGAAATGAAGGAATGTTTCGGCATGCAGGAAAACTACGGCCTGTAAAAACCGGTGCCCGGGCTGAGCCGGGCAGCTGTCGGCCGGAATAATCATCAAAAGAAGGAGCAAAATCATGAAGACGGAACCCGCAAAAGTTGTGATTCTCAGTGTAGGCGACCAGCAGTATCCGCAGGATGATCTGGGCAGGGTGATCGAGAAGGTCTGGAACGGCGTGAAATCCCTTCCTTCCGCAGAGGTGGTCTGCACCTGCAAGATCATGAACGATCCGGACGCGGATGCGGCCGTGAAGGAAGTCGGCAAACTGAATAAGATCGACGCATTCATCGTCAATTATGTTTCCTGGCATATCACCCCTTATGTGATGCGCGTGCTGAAGGATTATACGCAGATCCCCGTGCTGGTTTGGGGCATCGGCGGGTGGCATGATGCCGGCGGCAAGCTGATCGCACCCGCCGCAACGGCCGGCACGACGGCCTTTGTGCCCGCCGCGAAGGCGCTGGGCATCAGGACCCACCTGGTCAATCAGAAGCCGGACGAGGAGCTTCGTCTGGAAGACGTGGACCGTTTCCTGCGCGTGATCGCTGCCGTGAAGGCCGTGAAGCACAGCCGCATCGGCCTGTTCGGCTATGCCGATATGGGGCTGTACAGCTGCGCTTACAATAAGACCCTGGCTTATGACAAGCTGGGCGTGGATATCGAAGACTATCTGGCATACGACCTGGTAGAGAAGATGAACGCCTATACGAAGGAGCAGGTCGCCGAGGCGATCGCCGAAGTCAGAGCCTCCTTCAAACCGGTGAACAATGTGACCGACGAAATGCTGGATAAGCCCGTTCGCCTGTATCTGGTCATGAAGGACAAGAAGGAAGAAAGACATCTGGATGCCGTTTCCATCAAGTGTGTGTACGGTGTGACGCAGATGGGCTTCAATTCCTGCCTGGCACAGAGCATGCTGGCAGATAAGGATACCTGCGTCATCTGCGAATGCGATGCCTACGGCATGGCGACCGGCATCATGCTCAGCCGTGTGACCGGCAAGCAGTCCGGCTTCGTGGAGCATTACGAGGTGTTCGACGACTGCGTGCTGGTGGGCGTATGCGGCTTCATCCCGAAGGAATTTGCCGACGGCGAGCCCAAGATCCGTTCGGCCAACCTGGGCGAATACAACACCGGTATTTCCAACGTGTCCAAGCTGAAGACCGGCCACGTGACCTTCGCCCGTCTGTTTGAAGAAGACGGAAAATATAAGATGTTCCTGACCACCGGTGAGGCCATGCCGAACCCGAAGTGGACCGAGCACGGCTGGTGTGAGCCGACTCCCGACTTCCCCGCCGTTCTCCTGAAGCCCAATATGGATATGCAGCACTATCAGGAGGTCGTTCCGGGCCAGCATGTGATCATGGTGTACGGTGAGCACGAAAAGGATATGGAACTTTTCTGCAAATTTATGGACATTGAAGTCGTTCGGTAGTAAGATAGCGCAGGAGCTTCGGGGAAGCGCTTTTTGAGGGCGTCCCGCAGGCTCCTGCACATCCGGGGACATCCGGCGATCCCGGCCGGACGGGCCCTAAAATAGGAAAAACGAGGAAAAAACCATGAAACCGGTTATCAGAACTCCGTATTTTGAAATTGGTACCAAGAATTACATTTACGGCGATAAGGTGCTGGAATATGCCATCGCCGCCGATAAGGCTGCCGAGAAGTACGATATTGACGTACTGTTCATCTGCCCCGCAGTGGAGATCCGCCGCGTATGCGAGAACACGAAGCACCTCATCGTTCTGGCTCCCTACATGGACACCCTGCGCCCCGGCCGCGGCATGGCGGATACCCTGCCCGAAGGCCTGAAGGCTGCCGGTGCGGTCGGCGTGGTCATCAATCACTGCGAAAAGCCCATGAGCCTGCCGCAGATGAAGGCCACCATCGACAGAGCCCGCGAGCTGGACTTCCTGGTATTTGCCTGCGCCGATACCACCGAGGAAGCCAAAGCAATCGCCCAGCTGCATCCCGATATCATCAATCCGGAACCCTCCGCGATCATCGGCGGCGGCAACGGTGTGAGCCCCATGGCTTATGTGAAGGAATCCATCAAGGTCATCAAGGAGATCTATCCGGATATCCTGGTAGAGCAGGCGGCCGGCATCACGAACGGCCAGCAGGTGTACGATTTCATCATGGCCGGCTCCGAGGCTGCAGGCGCTGCCTCCGGCATCATGAATGCCGCCGACCCCATTGCCATGATCGACGAAATGATCGCGGCCACCAGACGTGCCGCCGACGATCTGAAGAAGCAGGAGGCCTGAGATGGTATTTAAGAGAGCTTTTAAGGTTGAATCCAGACACAGAGCCGTATCCTTCCACGATGTGACCGACCAGGTGAAGGCTATTGTGAAGGAATCCGGCGTGAAGGACGGGATTGTGGTGGTATATTCCCACCATACGACCTGCTCCGTGATCACGCAGGAATGCGCTTTCGATATGTCCATGACCGGCCTGGAGACCCTGCAGCAGGATCTTGTCAACTGCATGGAGGAATGGATTCCCACCTGCCGCACCGAGGGCATGTATCTGCATCCCGGTCAGAAGGCACTGGATTTCGCGCTTGAGCACGGCGAGGACAATTTCGGCTGCCACAATACCGACGCACATCTGCGTTCCTCCATCATCGGACGCAATGTGACGGTAGTCATTTCCGACGGCGAAGCGGACCTGGGGGAATTCGGCCGCATCCACTTCATCGACTGGGATCAGACGAGAGCCCGTACCCGTACGGTCGATGTGATGATCATCGGAGAATAAGAAACAAAAACGGTGGAAGCATCGGGCCCGGCTGCTGCCGGGCCCTTTTGCGTGCTCTGCCCGCCTTGACAGTGCGGGAGGGCGGCTCTATAATGACGGTAGAACTAAAAAACGGGAAACGGCAGCTTCCTCTTATCGGAGGCGGAAAAGCCGGTATGATAGGATCGGAAAGGAACGGATTATGCTGAAAATCGGTGTGCAGACAGGCGGACTGAAGGAATGGTATCCTCTGCGGGAGGTGTACCGTATGATCGCGGAGGCGGGCTTTGACGCGGTGGATGCAGGCATCAACGCGCTTTGGAGCAGCAAGCAGATCAAGGAGCATTTTGTGCCGGACGTTCTGCTCGGTGATGAAAAGGCTTTTCTGGAGGCACTGATCCCCTTCCGGGACGGTGCGGCGCAGCACGGCCTCTTTCATTCTCAGGCACATGCTCCCTATCCGTTTTATGCGAAATACAACAACGACCCGGAGACGGACAGACTGGTGCTGGACCGTCTGCAGTGGTTCATCCGCGGCTGCGATTTTATCGGCTGCCGGAATCTGGTCGTGCATCCGGCATTCCACGGCTACCGGGATCCGCTTTCACCCGAAGAGGAATGGAAGATTAACATAGAGGCTTATACCTCCCTGATCCCTGCCGCGAAGGAGTACGGTGTGACCGTCTGCCTGGAAAATATGCTGCAGTCGCGGATCAATTACAAGTGCCCCAAGAAGAGCTATCAGGCGATCTGCTCCGATGCTTCGGAGGCGATAAGCTATATCGATGAGCTGAACCGGATCGCGGGAGAGAAGATATTTGCCTTCTGCTACGATATCGGCCACGCCAATCTGGTCAGCCGGGATATCCGCAGGGAATCGCGGCTGCTCGGAGAGCGGATCAAGGTGCTGCATATCCATGACAATGACGGGATCAGTGACCAGCATCTGCCGCCCTATATGGGAACTGCGGACTGGGACCGCTTTGTGCTGGCGATGCGGGATATCGGCTTCGGCGGCACGCTCAGTTTTGAAACGGGCGGGGTGTGGATGCGCTGGGATCCGGAACTCGCGCCGCAGGTATTTAAGCTGATCGCCGAAACGGGGCGGATGTTCGCAAGAAGGATCGAGGCTCCGTGAATCGGGGCGGGGCAGTCAAAAACGGAGCAGCCGCGAAGCTGCTCCGTTTTTCTGACGGGAGGATTCAGTTTTTATAGAAGGCCATGGCGAAGTCGCGGAACAGGTTTTCCTCCTGGGTCAGGATCTTGTCCTCGTCCCAGAACAGGCGGAGCCGCTGCTCGCAGGAGGGGATCTCGATGGGAATATACCGGAAGGTCTGTTCCTCCGACTGGCTGGTATACAGCGTACTGAAGGAAACACCGCGGTTTTCGGCGATCATTTTCCGGCGGAGCATGTAGGTGTATTCATAGGTGTTCTGCACCGGGACATGCGCGAGCGCCAGCAGCTCCTTGACCATCTTGTACATGGACATATTGACTGCGGGCAGGATGAAGGTCTCGTTTGCGATCTTGCGCAGGTCGATGCTTTGCTCCTTGGCCAGCGGATGCTGCGGATTGACCACCAGCACGGGCTTGTCCCGCTCGATGACGACCGTGGAACGGTAGTGGCGCGCATCCAGGTCGTTTTCCTCCGCCAGCAGGAAATTGAACTGCGGGGAGAGATAGGCAGGCGGTACCTGCGACAGCTTCAGCGACGTATTGGAGACCGTGATATGAGGAAATTCCAGCGAGAAAGCGGAGAGAAGACCGATCCAGAGGTTGGAATTGGTGGTGGCGATGCGGATATGCGATTCGCTGTCGCGCACGGATTCCTGCAGCTCCAGCTTGGCGCTGTCCAGACTGGTCAGCACCTGATTCGTATAGCGGAGGAAAATCTCGCCCTGACGGTTCAGCGAAATACTGTTGTTTTTCCGCTCGAAAAGCTTGACGCCCAGTTCCTTTTCCAGGCGGGCGATGGTCGCGCTGAGCGCGGGCGGAGAGATATACAGGGATTCGGCGGCTGCCGTGATCTTTCCCTTTTCCGCAACGGTCTTGAAATAACGAAGCTGCAACAGTTCCATAATATCCTCCGGGGTATCGTAAGACAGATGTGCTCCGGCCTTGCGAATCCAAGGTTTTCTGCGTGAAATGCTTGCAGAATACAAAAAGGTGTGGTATAAGTAGTGCAAAGGGGGCAGTATCTTTCCCCTTGCAATGCGCAGTATATCACAGCTCACGTTAACTTGCAAGTTAATCAGAAAAATAATATTGATAATGGATAAACTATGTTTATTCTTATATTATGAAACCAGTATGGGAAAGGAGGGTGAGCTTTGAACATTCAACAATCTGCCGTCGCCGGCACGATGGAGTCTAGCGACGTAATGGTAACTGTAAAGCCTAACCCTGAAAAAGGTCTGAACATTCAGATCAAAAGTGCTGTAATAACCATGTTTGGCGATCAGATCCGCGCCACCGTGGAAAAGGTCTTCGCAGAATTCGGTATTGCCGATGCGATCGTTGAGCTTGTTGACAAAGGCGCTATCGATTGCGTGATCCGCGCCCGCGTTCAGGCAGCCATCTGCCGCGCAGCGGGTGAAAAGTATAACTGGAAGGGGGAAGATTGCCGTGGGTAAGGTAGCATTGAAGAGAACCTCTCTGTACGCCAGCGGTGCCAGCCCCGTTAACCTGCTGCAGGCCCGTTTCTATCATGAAGACTGCCTCGTATATGATCTGGAGGACTCCGTTCCCCTTGCCGAGAAGGATGCAGCCCGTCTGCTGGTCTACAACCTCGTAAAGTATCAGCGCCCTGCCGATAAGTACGTTATCATCCGTGTCAACGGGATCTATTCCGAATATCTGGATGAAGACCTGGAAGCTGCTGTCCGCGCCTGCCCGGATGCCATCCGTATCCCTAAGGTGGAGTATGCGCATGAGGTGCAGAGAATCGCCAACCGCATCACCGAGATCGAGAAGGAAACCGGCCTGCCTGTCGGCGAGATCGAGATCTGGTGCAACATCGAGTCCTATCTGGGCGCTCTGAACGCCCGTGAGATCGCGGAAGCCGATCCCCGTGTCGTAGCACTGGCCCTCGGCGCCGAAGACTACACCGCTTCCCTGCGTGCGACCCGCACGAAGGCCGGCCTGGAGATCTTCTATGCCCGCAATATGATCCTGACTGCCTGCCGCGCTGCCGGTGTTGAGGCGATCGACGCCGTATTCTCCGACATCAACGACAAGGAAGGCCTGATCCAGGATGTGACCCTGACCAAGAACCTGGGCTTCGACGGCAAGACCGTAGTCCATCCCCGTCAGGTCGATATCGTCAACTCCTTCTTCACCCCCAGCAAGAAGGAAATCAAGTATGCCCAGCGTGTTCTGGAAGCGGTCGAGGAAGGCAAGCGTCTGCACAAGGGCGCTGTTACCCTGGACGGCGGCATGATCGATAAGCCTATGGAGCTTCGCGCTCAGACGACTCTCGCTCAGGCCCGCGCTGCCGGTATCGTATGTTAAGGAAGGGGGAACAGAGTCATGATTAATGCTGTAGGTCGTGAAATTCCCGAGAAGATCGGTAATTATGTAGCAAAACCCTTTGCCGGCACCGGCAAGGCCAGAGATGACTACGGTCCCGTTGTTTCCAACCGCCGCCCGTCCCTGAAGCCCGCTTCCGGCACGAAGCTGCTGCCTACTCTGGAAGACGCCGTAAAGGCTACCGGTCTGAAGGACGGCGACACCATTTCCTTCCACCACTGCTTCCGTGAAGGCGATATGGTCATCGGCCAGGTTCTGACCGCTATCCGCAATCTGGGCATCAAGGGCCTGCGTTTCGCTCCCAGTGCCGTAGTCAATATCAAGAATCCGTCTATCGTTGATTTCCTGAAGGACGGCACCATCAACCGTGTGGAAGCCTCCGGTATCCGCGGCGAACTCGGCGATGCCATCATCAACGGTGATGTTGTTCTGGACAATCCCGTTATCCTGCGTCCTCACGGCGCCCGTCCCCGTGCCATCGAGAGCGGCGAGCTGATGATTGACGTTGCTTTCCTGGGTGCTTCCGCTGCCGACGAATACGGCAACTGCACCGGCCAGGTCGGCCCCAATGCCTGCGGCTCCATGGGCTACGCTTTCGTAGATGCCCACAACGCCGGCAAGGTCGTCGTCGTTACCGATAACCTGGTAGATTTCCCCTGCGCGCCCATCAGTATTTCCCAGCAGTACGTGGATTACGTGGTCAAGGTTGACCAGGCCGGCGACCCCGCCAAGATCGGCGCAGGCGCTGCCCGTATGACCAAGAACCCCCGCGACCTGATGATCGCTCAGTATGCCACCGATGCCATTTGCGCTTCCCGCCGCTTCAAGGAAGGCTTCTCCTTCCAGACCGGCGTAGGTGCCGTGCCCATCGCCATCACCAAGTTCCTTGCCGAAAAGATGAAGGAACAGGGCGTGACCGCCAGCTTCGCACTGGGCGGCATCCCCGCAGCCATCATCGATATGTACAAGGAGGGTCTGGTTCGCGTCGTAGCCTGCTCTCAGTCCTTTGACGCGGTTTCCGCCAGAGCCATTGCCGAGTGCCCGAACGTTCTGGAAATCGACAATGCCGTTTACTCCAACATCTACTCCAAGGGCTGCATGCTTGACCGCATGAACTTCGGCGTTCTGGGTGCTCTGGAAATCGATACCGATTTCAACATCAACATCCTGACCGGTTCCAGCGGCGAAATGATGGGCGGCCTCGGCGGCGGTCCCGACGTAGCGGACGGTGCCGACATCTCCATCGTTACCCTGCCCGTAGTCCGCGGACGTACACCTTCCATCGTTCCGAAGGTATTTACCTGCTGCACCCCCGGCTCCAGCGTAGCCATGGTCGTGACCGAAGCTGGTATCGCCCTGAACCCCGCTCACAAGCGCTATGAGGAACTGAAGGAAGACCTGACGGCTGCCGGTGTGAAGCTCACCACGATCGAGGCCCTGCAGAAGCTGGCCGAATCCATCGTCGGTGTTCCCACCCCGATCGAGACGACCGACCGCGTTGTTTGCGTCGTTGAGTACCGTGACGGCACCGTGATCGACACGATCAAGCAGATCAAGCGCTGATCGCATTTCAAACCGATAGTTATTATTTATTAATAATTATAATTTTTTCCCAGGAGGAACAATCCAATGAACACTATGGAAGAAACCAGAAATTGGTTAGAGACCATCGGCCAGCCTCGCGGCGACCTGTACAGCCTTCCGACCTCTCAGAAGAGATTCGATGATGGTTGCCAGTATCGTTTCGAAGTTCCCGGCATCCAGAGCCCCGGCGTTATGCAGACTCTGCTTGAAGAGTTCGACAACATCGGCTTCTACATTCACCGTGTTACCCAGACAAAGGGTATCTGGACCCTTACCGACGAAGAGATCGGAAAGATGGTAGAGCTTGCACATGAGCATCAGGTAGAGCTGATCCTTGCGCTCGGACCCAGAGCTACCACCGATACCTCTGCATCCGTTAAGTCCGAAGAGGGCGTACGTATGGGTTACAGACTCCGCGGCCAGGATCAGGTCGTAAGAGCTATCGAAGACGTAAAGCGTGCCGCACGTCTTGGTGTCCGCACTTTCCTTGTATACGATGAGGGCTGCCTCTGGGCACTCAACAAGTTCCGCCAGGGCGGACAGCTTCCCGCTGACTGCAAGTTCAAGATCTCCGCACATGCCGGCCACGGCAACCCCTGCTCCGCAAAGATGCTGGAAGAGATCGGCGCAGACAGCTTCAACATCGTGCGTGACTATCAGCTGCAGCACCTGGCAGCAGTTCGTGCAGCCATCAACATCCCCATCGACTGCCATACCGAGAACCCGAAGTCATCCGGCGGATTCATCCGTCACTACGAAGTTCCCGAGATGATCAGAGTAGCTTCCCCCATCTATCTGAAGACCGGCGGCTCTGTAGCAGCTACCCACAGCTGGGATTCCACCGATGCCGACGCCAAGAAGCGTGCTAAGCAGGTAATGCTCGTAAAGAGAGTCATCGAAGAGTACTATCCGGAAGCAAAGTATTCACCGAAGGGATCCTTAAATCACTGATTTTTTTGAGGCATCAGAATACAGGAACGGGTGAAGGTCCGCAGGCGAATGCGACGGCCTTGCGGAGGATTTTAAGCTTTTCGAGCGTTTTTATGGCACTCGTGCTTCGTGGGAACGGGACCCCACGAAGCGTTTACGAGTGACAGAAAAATGCGTAGAAAACAAAATCCGCAGCAACCAGCCGAGCAGACGGCTGGCGGGAGTTCACCCGTTTTGTGAATGATAATACACGGAGAACACTATGGAAATCAGAACAATCGAAGCCCCCTTCAGTGAGGAAGTACTTGCTTCCCTCCACGTGGGCGACATCGTAAACATTACCGGAAAGATCTTTGCCGGCCGTGACGCCGTACTTCCGAAGATCGTAAAGATGATCGAGGAAGGAACCTTAAAGGAAAACGGCATCGACCTTCAGGGCGGCGTGATCTTCCACACCGCAGTAAGCCCCGCCGGCGTAGGCCCCACTTCCAGCAACAAGCTGGAGATCGAAGGCACCATGCCTGAGCTTACCAAAGCAGGCATCCGCATGCATCTTGGCAAAGGCGCCTTAAAGCCTGAGACCGTCAAGATGATGGGCGAAAACAACACCGTATTTGCCGTCATCGCACCGGTGACCGCGCTTTTAAACTCCAAGGTGACTTCCAGGAAATGCCTCGCTCATCCCGAGCTTGGCATGGAAGCATTCTACGAGCTTGGCATCGACGGATTCCCCGCAGTCATTGCCGCAGCACACGGCGAGAGCATGTTCTAAGGAGGCTTAAAAATGGCAGATTATAAAGACGTTGTTGAAAAAGTTGCCGATTGCCTCGTAAGAGCCGGCTCAACCTTTACCGAAGACAGGAAACAGGCTTACCGCGAAGCCATCGAAGTGGAAGACACCGAGATCGCAAAGTGGAACCTTCAGACCATCCTGGAGAATGCCGAAGTGGCAGAGCGTGACAGAAGCCCGCTTTGCGACGATACGGGAATTCCCCATGTGATCATCGAAGTCGGTCCCGACAAAGCTCTTACCGGAAAGACCATGGATGCCATTCGCGAAGGCATTAAGGAAGGCTTAAAGAGACTTCCCGGCCGTCCCATGGCCATCATGGGAGACGACAAGGAGCGTATCGACATGTCCGGCGGCATCAGCCCCAACTCCGAAGACCTGGCACTGGCACCCGTTCTGGTCCGTGAGACCAAAGAGGACGTGCTGAGAGTCACCGTTCTCATGCTGGGCGGCGGTCCCGCCATCCGCGGACTTACCCAGAGGATCTTCCACAAGCACAACATCAACGTGGTGCTGGACGAGATCGTAAAGAGAGCAAAGGAAGCCACCGGCCTTCTTGGCTGCACGCCCTGTGCCCTGGCCATTGGCGTAGGAAGAAGCCAGTTCGAAGCCACCTCTCTCATGATGGAAGCACTGGCAGACGCTGACTTCTCAAAGCAGACCGAAATGGAGAACTACATCACCGAGCACGTGAACGAGTCCGGTGTAGGCCCTCTGGGCCTTGGCGGAAAGACCACCGTGCTCCGCACCTTCATGAAAGTCGGCCCCCAGAGAGCGTCCGGCGTCCGTGTGGTCGCCATGCGTCCCGCATGCTGCTTCGAACCCCGTAAAGCATCCGTAGAACTGTAACACAATCGGCACATTGCAGCAGCACGTGCCGCATGTGCAGGAATGCTGCGAAACACAGCGTCGGTGGATTGCGACGTGTGAGTGCTTCGGGACGAGTTGCAGCGAAAGCTGCACCCGAAGGCCCGAACACTCACCGCGCAGGGTACCGCCGACGCGTACTGTAGAGACTATGAACATTTCAGACGAATTCATTAACAGGATTTATGAGTCTGCGACGGCTCCGTTAACACAGGAAGTGGAAGAGGAAGCGCGCCGCTGCCTTCTGGATTTCACCGGCGCCTGCGTGGGCGGTTC
>JAZLHR010000014.1:0-6699 GCA_045616945.1 Lachnospiraceae bacterium
AGCTGTTTTGGTGTAGAATAAGCGGTGGTATTTTTGCTTTTGGGCATAAAAGAATTATACCAGAAAACCGTCGTAATCGCTATGGTTACGGCGGTTTTTGCATAGAAAAAAGCTTCTTCCTGAGAGTGGGCGGAAAAACGGGAGAGGCGCAAGGAACTTGCACTTGCGGCTCTGGCGTTTGGGGTAGTTTACGGGCTGAGGTTTTTTACAGCCCCCGTGCGGGCTTCCCGTGTACGGTAAGAGGTGTCATGCCTGTGCGGGTTTCTGCGGTATGCGGCGTCATGCCTGCGCGGCAGGGCAGCCGTTTCCGGCATTTACATGGCAGAGGAACCGAGGACGAAGGCCAGGGGGATGGTCACCAGGCCCAGCACGTAGGAAATGAAACAGATGCGGGCATTTTCGCCGGAATCGATGCCGCTGCTTTCGGTGAACAGGACCGTATTCAGCCCCACGGGCATGGCGGAGATGATCACCGGAATGGCAAAGGATATACCCCGGACACCGCAGATGCGCAGAACGGCCGCGCAGCAGAGAGGCAGGGCAGCCAGGCGGATGACCGCGATGAGATAGCTGCTTTTGCTGCGGAAAAGCTCGGGCGGACGGAACCGGCCGAGTACGACGCCGGTCAGCAGCATGGTCACGGGGCTCATGCAGTTCTTGGCGCCGGTCAGGATACTGTTTACGACCGGCGGGAGCGTGATGCCGCAGAGGCCGACGACCGTACCGATGGTCAGGGCCACCGTGAGCGGGGTGACGAACATCTGCAGCACGGATTTGTTTTTGCCGGTAAGGAGCGTATAGCCCAATGTCCCGATGGTCAGGGAAAGAGGGAGGGCAAACAGAATGGTTTTCGCCACGAATTCACCGCCGAAAACGACTTCCATGACCGGATATCCGAAATAGCCGTAGTTGCTGAAAGCAAAAATATAAAGCAGCGCGTTCCGGTCGACTCCGGTATGGCGGAAGACGCGGGAAAGCAGGAAGGAAACCGCCAGCGTAACGGCCAGAAAGATCAGTCCCTGCAGAATCAGCCCGGCACTGCCCTTCCGCATATCCGGAGACAGATTGGAAGCCAGATTCAGGATGGAATAGGCAGGATAGAACAGATACGTCCCGAGCCGGGAGAGCGTTTTGCTGCTGTCCGGGGGGATGAAATTCTTCCTTGCCATGAAGAAGCCGACGGCAAGGAAAAAGAACATAGACAAGACCTGTTTCAGGGTAATCAGAAAAGTCACGCTCATAAGGATCGATCGCCTTCCCGGAACAGCCGCCCGTGCAGGACGGCCGATTATTTTTATTTCAGTTCGCTTCCGCGCATGGCAAGACTTCTGCCGCCGTCTACGATACAGTTCTGACCGGTGATGAAGTGGGCACGGGGCGAAGCGATGAACTCCACCAGGTCGGCCACATCCTGCGCGGTGCAGCGTTCACCGAGAAAATTGGTCGCAAAGGTCCTTTCCGAATCGTAGCCGGGCTCACCGGGACGCTTGACGACGCCGGGCGCAACGGTATTGGCCGTGATATGGTACTGCCCGACTTCCTTGGCCAGGGTCTTCGTAAATGCGATGACGCCTCCCTTGGCGGCTGCATATTCGGCGCTTTTCCGCAGACCGTTCACACCGACGACGGAAGCAAAATTGATGATCCGTCCGCCGCGGCCCTGCGCGATCATCTGTCTGGCTGCGGCACGGCTGACATAGATCGCACCGTACAGGTTGATCTTGATCACCCGGTCAATCACATAGTCTTCCTGATCGACGAGCAGGCGGGTCTTGGCTTCGGGGCCGGCTATACGGGCACTTCCGCCCGCGACATGGATGCAGATATCCAGACCGCCGAACAGGCGCACGGTCTCCGCGATCGCCTGCTCTGCGGAAGCGGGATCGGTCACGTCGGCGCCGACGGCGGCAGCTTCCCCGCCTTCCGCGAGGATCGCATCCACGGTCCTCTGCATGCAGTCTTCACGGATATCGCAGACAGCGACTTTCGCACCTTCCCGCGCCAATGTCTGCGCCACGGCACCGCCGATATAACCGCCGGCGCCGGTCACAAATGCAACTTTTCCTTCCAGCTCTCTCATCAAAATGCTCCTTTCATTTCCCGTCTTTCCGGTAGATCTCATGTCTGACGGGATAAGTATCTTCCTGAACACCGCAGATCTCGTACAAGACCTTCTGTACGGTATAGTCGTGATCATAGGAAAAAGGATTTTCCCGGGTGCCGCGGACAAAATCATAAAAATCGCGCATCATGGAATCGTAGCGGCAGTCCTTGGGGATGTCCGTGATCGGCAATATTTCTTTTTCGTCTTCGTGGATATGAACAGAAACCTCCGGATGTGCGTAGGTCACAACGGTGGTATTTTCGATCGGGCGGATATCAATGGCGCCCTTCGTGCCGGACACGAAAAACTGCCTGCGTCCCCAGCCGTTCATTTCCACGGAGGATACAAAGATGCGGACGAGGGAATGGCCGTATTCCAATACCGCGAGGTCGTTATCGGCCAGATCCACGCCGTCCAGGCCGGTATGCTTGAGATAGGTCGTGATTTTATCCGGCTCGCCCATGAGGTAAACGGCCAGGTCGATCAGGTGGCAGCCCAGGATATACATGATGCCGCCGGGATAATTCTGCAGCCAGCGCCGGTAGGGGACCTTATGGAAGGTGCTCATTTCGGCATTGATCATGGTGATATCGCCCAGCGCGCCGCTTTTGGCCAGCTCAATGGCTTTTTGGATGCCGGGATTGTAGCGGTACATGTAGCCGAGCTGCAGCGTCAGCCCCTTGGCCTTGGCGCTGTCCAGCAGCCGCCTGTATTCGCGCAGCGTGCCGCCGGCCGGTTTATCCATATGCACATGCTTGCCTGCGTCGATGCAGAGCTGTGCGGTTTTGGTCAGATCCCAGACATCGGTCTCTACCAGGAGCGCATCGCAGCGGTCGATCAGTTCGTCCCGGTCCATGCGCCTCAGACCCGCAAATTCTTTCCTGCCGCCGCGCCGCTCTATCCATTCCGGATTTTCTTCCGAATAGCCGACGATTTCAAACAGTTCGGGAAATTTGCGCACACATTCCATTTTTCCCATACCGTGATTGTGTCCGATGCCGATCTGCCCGATGCGGATTTTGTCCATACTGTGCCTCCCTGCGGCTGTTTTTCACGCTTATTTTAGACGATGGCAGGAAAAATGAACAGCACCGGATCTGATATTTTTAACCGATTTGATACTGAATTATTTACGCGGAAGGATTGTTCTGCTAGAATACATACAGGGAGGAAAAGCAAATGACCGATTTGAATTTATCTGATCTGACTGTCCGGGAGATACTTGCCTGCAACCGCATCCGGCTTCCTGCCGGAACGGCGCGCCGCCGCAGCAGCCGGGAACGTTTTGCGCTGGCCTTCAAAGTCGGCGGACGGACAGAATATGTCCAGAACGGGACGAAATATTTATCGGATCCGCTCCATGTCTGCCTTCTGCCGCAGGGATCGGATTATTCCTTCACCTGCCTGGAGGAGGGAGAGTGTCTGGAGATCGAATTTGAAGCGGAGCCGAGCCCGCTGCGGCAGATCCGGAGCATTCCTCTCTCTTCGCCGGAACCGGCGCAGCGGCTGTACCGTGTCTGTGAGCATGCGCTGGCATTCCGGACATCCGGCAGCCGGGCTGCCGCCATGGCGGCCTTGTACAGGATCCTTGCGCTGCTGGCAGAGGAAAATGCCCCTGTCTATGTGTCTGCCGATCAGAAGAAATTGCTGGAGCCGGCCTTCGCGTATATCGAAGCCCATCTTTCCGAGGGGACCATATCCAATGAAACGCTGGCGGCGGAATGCGGTGTCAGCTGCGTTTACTTCCGCAAGCTGTTCACCAGGCTCTGCCGGAAGCCGCCTTCCCGCTATATCGCCGACCTGCGGATCCGGCGTGCCTGCGGCCTGCTCATCGGAGACCGCCTCCCTGTGGGGGAGATCGCCGAGGCATGCGGCTTTTCCGGCATCTATCCCTTTTCGCGCGCGTTCCGGGCAGCCACGGAAATGACGCCGACGGAGTACCGAAGGATGCATCTCTGCAGTTCGGATCGTCAGCGGAAAAGATGATGAAAGAAAGTGCGGAAATAATTGAAAAAGTGTTTCAAAATTAGTTTGACGGTGTATCCCACGATAACGTGGAGTACGCCCCGAAGTTTTGAATTTTGCTTTGATGGCGTAGAGCAAAATGGAACTGTCGCCGTCGGTATGGTGGGCTGCAAGAGAAACAAGTCCGGATTTATGCGTGGATATAACGCTATGCTGGAGAAATTGCATCCCGAAACCATTATCGTATTAGGTACACCGTTTCCCGAAATGCAAGGAAACATCATCGCTGTCGATTACCGGCAGTCGAGAAAGGTGGTGCGCTGATATGGGTGGTAGAGGTGCATATTCCGAAGGAAAAGCTTATGGAAAAGATTACACTTACAAGACAGTTGATACTTATGAAGGTATTAAAATACTTCAACCGGTAGCGGGAGGCAGTTTTTCTATGCCCGCCGAAGCTCATTCGTCAGAATCGTATATCGTTTTAGACCGAGACAAAGGATGGTTTAGACAATATAGAGAGTATAACAAAGATCATTTGGCAACTTTTGAAATTGGTTATCACGAGGAAGGCGGATTGTCTGAAAAAGGTGAAAATGAATTTCATATTCACGAATATTCACACCCCGGAATTGATTTTAGAGGAAAAGCACGTCCTATGACGCCTGAGGAAATAAACACATACAAGCACCTATTCAAAGGGATATCTCAAGCCCAAATTGATGCTTACTTGGATATGTATAGGAGGAGATTTTTATGATAGGAAAAAAGTTGTCGGAGTTTATTGATGAACTCTTTATGAATCCCGAATTGGAACTGGTACACCACAATACTAAATACTTGATATCTGGCTATATCGGCGAAAATGAGCTTTATACGCTTTCTGTCGAAATACTCGGATCAAACGGACATAACGTTTTTGAAATATCTAATTTGAGCCGTAATGAATGTGTTGCGAAATTCGAAGAAGCAAAAATCTTTGACGGATTGTCGATTTACGAGGCAGAAAAAGATATTGAAGTGTTATACGGATAACGAAAATGTTATTCAAGAAGGAGTAAGAGGAAATCGTATGATTAATGGTAACTCCAGCGAATTCATCGACAAAATGTATTACGAAGATCATTATGCAGTGTTCAACAAAGAAAAATATTTTGTCAATGGTTGTCAAACAAAAATGGATGCAGCCGGAAACACACTCTCTGTGCGGCTCGAAGTCTATAATCTCACCCAAAACACCACGGTCTTTTCTTCAACAAAATCATCAGCAAGCGAATGCGTCAGTGATTTTGAAAACGCGCCCATATGGGATGGAAAAACCTTTTGGGATGCTGAAAGTAATATCCGGTGGGTGGATGAATAACAAAAAACGCCCGCCCGGTGCTACCAACGCCGGGCGGGCACGCTTCAAAGGACACGAGAATCCTCCAAACAAGCACAATACATTGTACTATGAGATTGCCTATTTGTCCAGACACTTTTTATATACTATTTGTCCGGACACTTTTTATCAATTTGATGCCGCTGTCAGGCTTCGCCGCGTTCCGCCCGCTCCTGCGCAAACATCTTCTCAAAGGAGTTCCTGGTCTTTTGCAGGAAGGCAGGCCACAGAGCATCGTTGATGAAGGGATTGCCGCCCTCCTTCAGCTGTTTTTCACGCAGACCGACGGTGTCATTGTTGACCGGATGATTGCCGAGCATCACATCCACATGCTCCTTCATGAGCATGTCGCAGCTGTCCAGCATAGACTGCTGCAGGCTCAGCTCCTGGCCGCGATGTTCCAGCACGCAGCGTCTGACGCTGCCGAGCCCGGCGCCGCCGAAGGTACCGACACGGTATGTTTTGCCGCCATCCTCCACCGTAAAGAAGAAGGCTAAGGTCCCGGCGGTGTGGCCGGGGGCCAGCTTGCAGAGCATATCCAGCTTGCCGAGCTTAAAATGTTCGCCGTCTTCCAGCGTCCGGTCGATCTCCGGCAGACGCAGCAGGGGAGATACCGTCCTTCCCCAGCTGTCCGAGGCCGCCACGGGCAGCCGTTCGGCATCGATGCGGCTCATCACCAATTTGCAGCCGTAAAGGTGCTTGTACTCCATGGACGCGCCGAAATGGTCGTAGTGTCCGTGGGTATGGATGATGTATTTTATGTCGCGCGGGTCGAAGCCCATTCGGAAAATGGAATCCGTGAGCAGATGGATCGTATGCGGGAAACCGGCATCCAGCAGCACCAGGCCCTCCCCGGTGTCAATCAGATGCACGCAAACGGCCTTATCCCCTACATAGTAGACGGGACCGATGATCCGGAAGGGCTCGATATAAGCCGAAGACGGATCCGTATAAAAGGCCAATTTGTCGCGAATATAGCTTTGTTTTACATCCTGATAGGTCAACATAGCGCATGATCCTCCGTACAGAACAGATAAAGCTATTGTAGCACGCCCGGCCCGGTCGGTCAATGCGGGAAAGTGTCTGCGTTCGAAACCCGGATGTCTGCAGTAAATTCCCAAAGTAAATCCCACAGTAGGAATTAAAGTTGGATTTACTCTGGGAAATATTATGTCGTAGGATTTACCTTGGGAAATCATCCCATATTTATTTACGGAGGTACAATCCTATGACAAACAAATCCAATCCC
>JAZLHR010000015.1:0-7259 GCA_045616945.1 Lachnospiraceae bacterium
GTTACCGCGTCTATATCATCGATGAAGTGCATATGCTTTCCACGGGCGCTTTCAATGCGCTCCTGAAGACGCTGGAGGAGCCGCCGGCGTATGTGATTTTTATCCTGGCGACCACCGACCCGAACAAGATCCCTCTGACGGTGCTTTCCCGCTGCCAGCGCTATGACTTCAGGCGTATCACCATAGAAGATATCGTGGCAAGGCTGACCGAGCTTGCGGCACGCGAGGGGGTCACGGCGGAGGATAAAGCGCTCGCGTACATCGCCAGAAAGGCGGACGGCGCCCTGCGTGACGCGATCAGCCTTCTGGATCAGTGCATGGCTTTTCATATGAACGAGGAGCTGACGTACGAGAAGGCCCTCAAAGCACTGGGGACCGTGGACAGTGAGCTGCTCAGCCGTTTTCTGCGGGCGCTGATGGCGTCGGATACGACGGCGGCGCTGCAATTGATAGAGGAAGTTCGCCTGCAGGGCCGGGAACTGGGGCAGTTCGTGCAGGATTTTATCTGGTATCTGCGCAATCTGCTGCTGCTCATGACCGCGGAGGCGACGCCGGATATTCTGGAGATCAGCAAAGAAGACTGGCTGCGGCTGCAGGAAGAAGGCCGTCAGGTCAGCCCGGAGGAACTCATGCGGTATATCCGCCTGTTTTCTTCCCTGTATAACGATATGCGGGGCGCAGCGGACAAGCGGGTCCTCCTGGAGGTAGCTTCCATCAAGGCGACCAGGCCGGCGATGGAGCAGGATCAGGAAGCCCTATTGGACCGTATCTCCCGGTTGGAGAAACGTCTGGAGAGCGGGACATTTACCGCTCCGGCCGCGGCAGTGCAGGCAGCCCCGGAAAAGGCAGCTCCTGCGCAGGAGGAAGCGCCTGCCCGGAAAAAGCTCAGCCGTGCGCAGTGGGAGGATCTGCAGCTGATCACGAAGGATTGGAAAAAGCTGCTGCGTTCCATCGACTATCTGGCGGCGAAAAGTCTGGAAAAGATCTGGCTGGAGCCGAAGGACGGCGGGGTGATGAGCATCGTGTTCCCGCACCAGTTCGACTATAATATGGCACAGCGTTTCGGCGCGCTGGATCTGGTCAGAGAAAAAGTAGGGGAAATGTTCGGCAGGACCATGAGCTTTGATGCGCGCGTGGCCGGTCAGAAGGAACAGGCTCCGGAATATATCACGGACGAGGAATTATCCAAAGTCCATATGGAAATAGACGTGGAGGACAATTGATATGGCAAAAGGTTACGGCGGCGGCTTCGGCGGCTACGGCGGGATGAACATGAATAACCTGATGAAGCAGGCTCAGAAAATGCAGCGGGAAATGGAAGAAAAATCCAAGGCCCTGGAAGAGAAAGAATATACTGCGACTGCCGGCGGCGGAGCCGTGCAGGTGGTCCTGGGCGGCAATCGGGAATTGAAATCCCTGACGCTGAAGCCCGAGGTGGTCGATCCCGATGATATCGAGATGCTGCAGGACCTGGTCGTAGCGGCCGTCAATGAGGCTGTCCGGGCACAGGCTGCGGATGCGCAGGCTGCGATGGGCGGTCTGGGAGGCTTCGGCCTGTAATGGATTATTACAGCAGCCGCATCAGTGATCTGATCGGGGAGCTGTCACGGCTTCCGGGCATCGGCCCGAAATCCGCGGCGCGGCTGGCCTTTCACATCATGAATCTTCCGGTGGAGAATGTAAACCGTCTGGCGGGCAGTATCCGCGAGGCGCGTGCCGGGGTCAGGATGTGCAAATGCTGCTGCACCCTGACAGATGACGAGTATTGCCCTATCTGCCGCAGCAGCAGCCGGGACAAAAACACCGTGATGGTCGTGGAAACGCCGCGGGATCTGGCGGCATATGAACGGACGGGACGCTATAACGGGCTGTATCACGTGCTGCACGGGGTGATCTCCCCGGGACTGGGGATCGGGCCTTCGGATATCCGGCTGAAGGAACTGATGACCCGCCTGCAGACGGAAGACATCCGGGAGGTCATTATTGCGACCGGCTCCACGCTGGAGGGCGAAACGACCGCTATGTATATCAGTAAATTGATCAAACCCATCGGGATCACCGTCAGCCGGATTGCGAGCGGCGTTCCCGTCGGGGGCGATCTGGAATGTATCGATGAAGTGACTTTACTGCGGGCCCTGGAGGGACGCAGGACGCTGTGAGCGCGCAGGTGCAGAGCGGGAGGGCATTGTGGATAAGTACAGCTATAATATCAAGGCGGATAAGATCCAGAAGCTGGTAAAAAAAGGCGATTATGCAACGGCGGCCAAGGTCGCCGATACGGTGGAGTGGGAAGAGGTCCATTCTGTCCGCATGCTGGTCCTGGCATCTGCGGCTTATGAAAATATCGGCGATTACGAGTCGGCCATCAACCTTTTGCTGGCGGCGCTGGACGAATCCTCCGGCGGGGAAAGGATCTTGTACAAGCTGACCGGGCTCGCCATTGCCAAGCAGGATATCAAGCAGGCAGAGCAGTTTTACCACGCCTACGCCGAGGCGGCTCCGGACGATTCCGGCCGCTACCTGCTCCGCTATCTGATCGCGGAACTCAAGAGAGAACCTCTTGACAAGAAGATCGCGATCCTGGAAACCTACCGGAAGCACGAATTTGAAGAGGAATGGGCTTTTCGCCTGGCACAGCTGTATGACGAAGCCGGCGGCCGGGATGCCTGCGTGAAGCTGTGTGATGAGATCATTCTTTGGTTCGGGGTGGGGCCTTATGTGGATGCCGCCATGGAGCTGAAGGAAAAATATGAGCCTTTGACGCCCGAGCAGCAGAAGAAGCGGGACAACAAAGCGGAATATGAGCAGCGCCTGAAGGAATTGGTCGATGATTATGCCGCCCGTGAGACCGTGGAGGCTCCGGCAGAGGAAGCTGCCGAAGAGACTGCCGCTCAGCAGCCGGCAGATGCCGCGGCGGAAGCCGTTCCGGCCGAAAGCGAAGCGGAACAGAAAACCGCGGAAACGGAAGCCGAAAAGGAAGAGCCGATCAGCTGGACCGACAGACTGTGCTTCGCGGAATCCAATAATATGGAAGAAGCCGTCCAGGCCGCGCTGCGCGAACTCACCTATTATCATGATAAGAGAAAGACGAAGCTGGGCAAGCTGACTGCCATCACCTCCAGAAAGCTCAACGAAATGGGCCTGGAAGAGGCTTTGAGAAGGATCGGATCCAAGGATCTGATGATCACGGAGGCTTCTGCCCTGTCAGATGCGCTGCTGCGGGAGATCTTCCGGGAGGCTGCCGGCGATCCCTGCGGTGTGGGCATCGTGTTTGCGGACACGTCCAACCAGCTGGCTTACCTGGATGTCCGCATGGGGGCTCTGGAAGAGGAAACGCCGGAGAACCTTCCCTCTATAGAGATGACATCGCCCGATGAAGTGGTTATCCGCCTGGATGAGCTTCCCGAGGAGGAGCCGGAGGCGGACGCACAGGCTGCTCGGAAAGAAGAAACTGCTCGGAAAGAAGAAACCGTAAAGATCCCTGTGATCCCTCAGGAAGCCGAGCCGGAAGAAAAGGCCGACCCTACGGCGACGAGAGTTCTGCCGGTGATCCCGCACAGGGCGGAAACCGCGGATGATTTGCGGGAAGATCTTTTTGCCGCGACCAGAGTGCTGACGCCGGTACGCGAGGCACAGGAAATGCCTGCGGAAGAAATTCAGCCGGAACAGACGCCCGCTGCCGAAGAAGAGGCGGAGAAAAAGCAGCAGCCCGCTGACGAGAAAGCGGAACCTGCTCCCGAGGAGGCGGAAGAAGACAGTCTGACGCAGCAGAAAGCACCGGAAGACGAACCGGAAGAGCAGACTGCCGAGGAAGATGAGGAGACTGCGGAAAAGCCTTCCACGAAGGAGGACGAGCTGTTCGGTGAACTTCTCTCCAAGATAGAGGAGAGCCGGAGCGCGAAAGAAGATGCCATCACCGTCGCTATCAGCGAAACGGCAGATGCATTGCTTCCGGAGCATGACGGGCAGCCGGAGGACGAACCGGAAGTCCCCGAAGAGGAAACGGAAGAGGAAGATGTCCGCCAGTTTGCGGAATGGGCACTTCAATATATGAACAGTATCGACTGTGTGACGGATGAAGAGGGCCGGGCGGCCGTAACGGCTGTCGCGCGTGCGCGCAAGCAGGCGGGCGAGCCTTTGACGGAGGAGGCTGCCGAAGCGATCGTGGAGGCCTCCGCGGACCGTGCCGAGAAGAAGAGCGGCTGGTTCAAGAGAAGGTACAATAACGCGGGCTGCCTGATCATCCGGGCAAAGAATATCCTGCAATAGAGGCAATTCGGGAAAGCACCGGCCTCTCCGGGAATTGACGGAGGGGCCGGTCTATTCTATTGATTCAGCCATCGGAGGCCGTGAATGAAGAAAGCATTGAGCATGATACTGCTGTTAAGCCTGCTGCTGACCGCCTGCGGAAAAGGTCCGCAGCCGCAGCAGACTTCCGAACCGGGCGAGACCGAACAGACGAGCCAAAGTACTGCGGAGAGCAGTGAGACCCCGACGGAAACGGAGCCTGCCCCGGTTTGGGACGGCGCTTATATCGGGCAGGAGGAATATCTGCAGCTGGCCGGAGAGGCTCTGGAGGCATGGAAGCAGGAAGTGGCGGGCGCTTTGTCCGGCCAGAGCCTGGAGCATGCGCTGGAGGAATTCGAAAAAGCGAAAAATATCCTGCGGAACGCGGCGACATTTGCCGAGGCACGTGCCGCGGTAAAGCTGACGGAGAAGATCCTGGCGGAGCAGCTGCCGCTGTCCTCGGGGGCAGTCATTTTGACCGGCGATGCGAAGACGCAGGCACTGGCGGCCATGGAGAGCGCGATGATCCGCTCCGGCATCGCCGGCCTCACACTGGGAGAAAAGGCGGATTACTATCTGCTGCGGGACCGTGTCGAGCCGGCAGGAAGGACCCTGCGGGAAGACTATGGCTTCGGCATACTGCAGGAGGGGCGGCTGAATGCGCCTTTGGAGGCGGAAGCGGGATCGGCGCAGAGCATGTATTTCCATGATTCCGTGAGCAGCGATCCCGGGACGCTCAATTATCTGAAAGCAAAACCGACGGAGGACGATGCGCTGAAGCGCCTTTTCGCTGTCTGCAGCGCCTCTTATTATGCGCCCTTTGCCGCGGATAATTCACGCGGATGGGAATATCGGCCGGAGCTGGCTGCGGATCTCCCGCAGAGCGTTTCTTTGACCGCGGACGGAAAGTCCGACAGCTGGGATATCCCGCTGCGGACGGAAGGGCTGGCTTACTGCAGCGGTTCCGCACTCGAATCCCGCAGCGCATTTAACGGGAGACCCGTCTGCGCGGAGGATTACGAATATACCTTCAAATTGCTGCTTACCAAGCGCCATGCGTATTACAGGGGCGCGGAGCTGGCTGCCGGCGGGGCCCTGACCATCCGGGGCGCGGCGGAATATTACGAAGGCAGCGCGGACGGATATTCCGAAGCCCTGTGGGAAAATGTGGGCATTTCCGTCCGGGAAGAAGGCGGTCAGGCATGGCTGACGCTGGTATTTACGAAGCCGTGTTCCTGTGATGAAGTGACTGCGTTCCTTTCGGACAGGATATTTGCGCCGATCCCCGAAGCCTTCGTGCGAACGGTCGGCAAGTATTATTACATGGGATTTAACGCGGAGGAGGGCACCGACCCCGTGGATAACAGCCTTTCGGTCGGCCCGTATTTCCTGCAGGAATATGCGGCCGGAGAAAAGCTTGTCTTCGGCAAGAATCCGTTTTATGCGCTTGCGGCGGAAAAATATGCCCCCGAAGGCGTCGTATATGCGGTCCTGCCGGACCGGGCGGCGGAATTGGCGCTGTACAAGGAAGGCCTGCTGGATATCTGCCGGCTGGACGAAGCAGACGTGCGGGAATTCGCGGAAAGCACGGAACTGACTGCCGTGCCGACCGGGGAAATGTTCACTCTGCAGATGAATACGGCGGCCGGTGAGGCCGCTTTGACCAATGCGTGGTTCCGCAGGGCACTCAGCCTGGCGCTGGACCGCCGGGATTTCGCTGTGCGCCGTGCTCTGCTGCCGGCTTTCAGCTTCCTCCCGCTGGAAACAAGAACGGAAGCGGGAGAGTTTTACCGTGAAACGGAGGCGGGCAGGCTGGCGATGGAAAGCCTGACTTCCGGAACGGACGGATCCGGCTGCAATGAGGAACAGGCGGCGGCATATTTCCGGCTCGCACTCAGTGAACTGGAAGCAGATGCCTTGTATGCTCCCGGAACGGAACAGGATCCGACGGTGATCCGGCTGGATATCCTGTGGCAGGACCCTGCGCAGGAAGCCGATCATCACGGGGAATTGGCATATGCCTGGGAGCGGATCTTCAACGATCCCGCGGTCAGCGGCGGAAAATACCGGCTGGAGGTGCATTTCGAGGCTGCGGAAAACTGGCAGCAGGTTTATGACAGGATCGCGGCAGGAAGCTATGACCTTGCGCTCGGTACGGCCAGCGGCGCCGCAAAGGATCCGTGGGCATATTGCGGACATTATTCCGGTGACAACCGGGTCTCCGGCGGTGTGACTCTGCAGGCGCGGCCCGAAACCGCGGATGCGGAAAAAATGCCGGTGATATTCGACGGGGCACGCTGGTCCCTCGACGCGCTGTGCATGGCAGCGGCGGGGGGCATATATACGGAAGGCGGGGCGGCGAGACCGCTGCTGCAGATCAGCCTCCGGCAGCTGCATCTGGAGGAGGACGGCAGCTATACCGGCGCCTTTGTACTGGAACCGGCGGATCCGGAACGGATACAGCTGAAGGTGGAAGCCGCGTATATCTGGAATCGTGAAAGGTATGAAAGGGGCGACGGCCTCTATCAGGAGGAATCGCTGCAGGCGGAGATCCGCGGCGGCGAAAAGGGGGAGACCGTGGTCGGATTCCGGCTGACGCCGGAACTGCTGGACCGTTTCCGCCTGGCGGAAAACGGGGAGGGAACCAGATTGTTCGGTCTGGACCTGCAGTATGCCTGCGGACTGAAGGGCGAAAGCCTGCGCAGAGAGTGGTGCTTCAGCGGGATTATGCTGCCCTGAGCGGGAAGAGAAAGACGAAAAACAGGCCCGTCGGGGATCCAAACCACAAGATGTTGTGGTAAGGCAGCCCGGCGGGCCTATTTTGAAAAAATACGTAAATTCCCAAAGTAAATCCCACAGTAGATAAACGCCTGAAATTACTGTGGGAAATCGATGAATTTAGTGTGGGAAAAGGAGAAAAAGCAGGAGAAAATCGGGAAAATCAAAGGGCTTTTTACATGGGAAATAAGCCT
>JAZLHR010000016.1:0-4502 GCA_045616945.1 Lachnospiraceae bacterium
GGACGCCGATGGCGGAGATCATGCCGTACAGGATGATGGAAACGCCGCCGATGGTAGCAGCAGGCATTGCGGTGATGATAGCTGCGAACTTAGGGCAGCAGCTGAGGATAATGGCAAAGAAGGCAGCCAGACGAACCACGAATGGAACGTAAACCTTGATCAGAGCCAGAACGCCGGTGTTTTCACCGTAGGTGGTGTTGGCGGGGGCGCCGAACAGAGCCGCGATAGCGGTACCGACGCCGTCACCGATCAGGGTGCGGTGCAGGCCGGGATCTTCGATCAGGTTTCTGTCGATGGTGGAACCGATAGCGGAAATATCGCCGACATGCTCCATCATGGTAGCGAACGCGATGGGAACGATGGTGATGATAGAGCTGAGCAGCAGACCGCTGTCAAAGTTCTCGGCGCCGAACAGGCTGAATACGGTATTTTCGCCCTTGACAGGCAGACCGATCCAGGCAGCCTCGGCAACGCCGCTCCAGTCGACCTTGCCGAAAATAGCAGCAACCGCGTAGGAAGCGACAACGCCCAACAGGATGGGAACGATCTTGATCATGCCCTTGCCCCAGATGTTGCAGACGATAACTACAGCGATGGCAACCAGAGCGATGGGCCAGTTGGTCTGGCAGTTATTCAGTGCGGACGGGGCCAGGATCAGACCGATGGCGATGATGATGGGGCCGGTAACTACAGGAGGGAAGAAGCGCATGACCTTCTGGCTGCCGAAGGCTTTGCAGACAGCGGAAAGGATCAGATACAGCAGGCCGGAGCAGGCAACACCGGCGCAGGCATAAGGCATGGTCTGTGCGACCGTCAGGCCGGCATCCGCGCCCATCGCCTGAACGGTGAAATAACCGCCCAGATAAGCGAAGGAAGAACCCAGAAACACCGGAACCTTTCTTCCGGTAACCAGATGCATGAACAAGGTAGCCAGACCTGCGAAAAGCAGCGTGGCGGAAACAGAGAGGCCGGTCAGAATGGGAACGAGCACGGTCGCACCGAACATGGCGAACATATGCTGCAGACCCAGTACCAGCATTTTCGGGGTACCAAGCGTCTTGGCGTCGTAGATGGCGTCCTTCTGTTGACTCATTTTTTCCTCCTGCGGACTGGATTGACGGGCTGTCACGCGAAGCTGCGGGCCGCCTTCCGGCATAAAAAAATGACCCTGCCGCTCCGGCAAGATCGTTTGCACACAGATACCGGGTTTTCCCCTGTTTCCAAACACAGCCACGCCTCTTGCCGGTCTCTCCGGACCGGACTTAAAGATGAATGTCCGGCGCGTATCGTACTGCATTACGCAGGAAAAGCAAGCCGTTTTTGCATATTTCCGGATTAATTTTGCATTTTTTCGTTTTTCTCCGTATATACGGCCCGGCCGCGGGATAAACCCGCCTGAAATGCGCCCTTCCGGTGCCGCAGGATATGCCCCGGCACATTTTCCGCCGCGGCCCTTCTCCGGGCTTGCGCACCGAAGCACAAACTACTATAATATGCCTATCGGATGCCCGCCTTTCATCCGCCGGGCAGGGGAGGATATATGGAAAGATTCAAGACCAACCTGTTGGACGAAACCGCCGTGACCCGTGCGCTCAAGCGCATCGCCCATGAAATACTGGAGCACAACAGCGGTGCGGACGGTCTGGTGATCGTCGGCATCAAACGCAGGGGCATCCCCCTCGCCGCACTGATCGCGAACAACATCGAAGCGATCGAAGGGAAACGCGTCCCGATGGGCGCCCTGGACATTACATTTTACCGGGACGATCTGCAGAAATCCGCCCTGAATCCGATCGTTCACCCTGCCCCCCTGGGTGCGGAGATCGAAGGCCGGCACGTAATCCTGGTAGATGATGTGCTCTATACCGGCCGCACAGCAGCAGCCGCCCTGGATGCGCTGAAGGATTTCGGACGGGCCGCCTCCGTACAGCTGGCGGTATTGGTAGACCGCGGCCACCGCGAGCTGCCCATCCGCGGCGACTATGTAGGGAAAAATATCCCCACCTCCCGTCTGGAACGGGTCGCCGTCAAGATCCCGCCCTACGACGACCGTATCGCCGTGGACCTGTACGAAAACGCAGACTGAGCCGCCCGTCGGCTGCAGATTTCAAACCGTACCGAATACAAAAAGAAGGCCGCCGCGGCGACCTTCTTTTCCTTTTTATCGGCTCACTGAAATTACTTCAGGGTGATCTTAGCGCCGACCTTCTCCAGCTCAGCCTTAGCAGCCTCGGCATCAGCCTTGGAAGCGCCGGCCTTGATAACGCAGGGAGCACCGTCAAGCATTTCCTTAACTTCCTTCAGGCCGGCACCGGTAAGGGTACGCAGAGCCTTCAGAACGTCCATTCTCTTCTCGCCGACTTCGGTCAGCTCAACGTCGAATTCGGTCTTCTCTTCAGCTTCCTCAGCGGGGCCGGCAGCGGCTACAACAACGCCGGCAGCAGCGGATACGCCAAATTCAGCTTCGCAGGCCTGAACCAGTTCGTTCAGTTCCAGTACGGTTAATTCCTTAAGAGCTTCGATAAACTCAGCAGTGGTCATCTTTGCCATTTTTTTATTCCTCCATGAATTTTAGTGGCAGCTATGCTGCCGTATAAGGGTAATTTCTGCCTTTCCGGCACAGGCTTACTCGGCCTTCTTTTCGGCGACCTGCTTCAGGACGCGTGCAAAATTGGTGATAGGGGACTTCATGCTGCCAAACAGTCTGCCCAGCAGTACTTCGCGGCTGGGGATCAGAGCTACGGCATTGATGCCTTTCGCATCGTAAAAGGTCCCGGAAACAACGCCGGCCTTCAACTGAATCATCGTTCCCTTCTTATCAAAGGTCGCGATGACGCGGGCGGGAGCGGTTGCATCGCCGTTCGTTACAGCGATGGCAGTGGGGCCCTGGAAGCTGCCGGAAAGAGCCTCGAACTGAGTTCCCTTCACGGCCAGGTTCATGAGGGTGTTCTTGTAAACACGGTAGGTCACGCCGTTTTCACGAAGGAGCTTACGAAGTTCCGTATCCTTATCAACGGTGATTCCCTGGTAATTCACAAGCACCGCAGCAGTAGCATCAGACAGCAGTTCGGAAATTTCCTGAACGATGGGCTGCTTTAATTCTACTTTTGCCATTTTGTTGGTTACCTCCTTGTTAGTATATAGGTATACCGACTGCTTGTTGCGGGTAACAAAGGAAAAGTCCCCCGGCCGAACGGTCGGGGGACGTGAAATTCTTCACTCATCCCTCTCCTCGGCAGGCGCTGTTCGCTTACACAGCCGGAAATCCGGCCGTACCTGCTGTCTTCGGCAGCGGTGATACGCTCATATTGTACCGCAGATAGCTGCGGATGTCAACCTGTTCCTGTTTTCGTCGGGGCGGTAACAGCCCTTCGGATGTCAGATCAGGCGTTCTGAAGCTTAACGGTATTTACCTTCACGCCGGGGCCCATGGTGGAAGCCACGGTAACGCTCTTCAGATAAGTACCCTTCAGAGTAGCGGGACGGGCCTTTACGATGGCACCCATCACGGCGTCAAAGTTCTGGTTCAGCTGTTCCTCGGTGAAGGAGACCTTGCCTAACGGAACGTGGATGATGTTGGCCTTGTCCAGACGGTACTCGATCTTACCGGCTTTGATTTCCTTCAGAGCCTTGGTAACATCCATCGTAACGGTACCTGCCTTCGGGTTAGGCATTAGGCCCTTCGGGCCCAGAACACGGCCCAGACGGCCTACAACGCCCATCATATCGGGAGTCGCAACGACTACGTCGAATTCAAGCCAGCCATCTTTCTGGATCTTCGGGATCAGCTCCTCGCCGCCTACATAGTCAGCGCCGGCTGCCAGAGCCTCATCGGCCTTAACACCCTTGGCGAAAACAAGTACGCGAACGGTCTTGCCGGTGCCGGCAGGAAGAACAACGGCACCGCGGACCTGCTGATCGGCATGACGGCCGTCGCAGCCGGTACGGACATGGACCTCAACGGTCTCGTCAAACTTGGCACTGGCCATCTTCTTTACCTGAGCAAGAGCTTCGGGTGCATCGAAAAGCTGCATGCGGTCAAAGGACTTCAGAGCGTCCTGATATTTCTTTCCTCTCTTCATGTTCCCTGTCCCCCTTAGTCTTCTACAACAATGCCCATGCTGCGGGCGGTGCCGGCGATCATGCTGGCAGCGGTCTCGATGGATGCGGCATTGAGGTCAGGCATCTTCATCTCGGCGATCTTCATAACTTCCGCCTTCTTGATGGTGGCTACCTTGGTCTTGTTGGGAGCAGCGGAACCGGACTTCAGCTGGCAGGCCTTCTTCAGCAGAACGGCTGCGGGCGGAGTCTTGGTAATGAAGCTGAACGTACGGTCGGCATAAACCGTGATGACAACGGGGATGATCACGTCACCCTTGTCGGCAGTACGTGCGTTGAACTCTTTGGTGAACTGTACGATGTTGACACCGTGCTGACCAAGAGCGGGACCTACAGGCGGTGCCGGCGTAGCTTTGCCGGCAGGAATCTGCAGTTTGATAAAA
>JAZLHR010000017.1:0-9419 GCA_045616945.1 Lachnospiraceae bacterium
ACAGCAGCGGCAATACACTCCTGTTAAGCAGTCAAAGCTGCAGGGAAAAATCAAAAGTCCCATAGTATCTGAAATGTATTATAGCCACAGATCAAAAAGGAAAGGAAGAGATGATGATCTGCTTCTGAATCATCATACAAGTATTATTATGGAAAAAAATCTTTTGTTGGGAATAGATGTCGGGACCACCGGTACAAAGTCGATCCTGTTTCGTGAAGACGGGACGATCCTTGGGCGCAGCTACCGCGGCTACGGCCTGCGGCATCCGGGCCCCGGGCGCAGCGAACAGGCTGCGGAGGATTGGTGGCAGGCGATTTGCGAGACCGTGCGCGAGCTGTGTGCCGGGGAAGACCGGCGCAGGGGCGTCCGTGCGATTTCCCTGTCTCTGCAGGGCGGGACGGTCGTGCCGGTCGATGCGGACGGCAGAGCCCTTCGCGACGCCATCGTGTGGAACGATTCCACCGCCGAGGCTCAGGCGGCTGCCTTTGAGAAGGAAGCGGCCCCCGACCCGTATCTGTACGAACGGACCGGCTGGGCACGGGAGGGCGCACTTCCGGCCATGCACATCCGCCGGATGCGTGAACAGGAACCGGAAATATTTGCCGCGGCACGTTATTTTCTGACCGTGCCGGATTATATATCGCTGAAAATGACGGGGAAAGCCGTCTGTGATTATTCGGACGCGGGCATCAATCAGCTGGCGGACATCCGCCGCCGCGATTACGATGATAGGATCCTGCGCTTTGCGGGGATATCCCGCAGTCAGCTGCCGCAGCTGGCGGCGAGCGGAGAGGCCATCGGGCACCTGACGCCGGAGGCCGCGGAAGAACTCGGCTTGACGACGGACTGCATATTGGTAGCCGGTGCGCATGATCAGTATGCGGTCGCACTCGGCGCGGGCGCGCTGAAAAGCGGAGATATCCTGATCGGCTCGGGTACCGCCTGGGTCGTGACGGCACTGTCCGACCGCCCCGATTTTGAAAGCGGGCTGGCCCAGTCTGTTCCGGCCCTACCGGGACTGTGGGGCTCTCTGACCTCTTTGAGCAGCGGCGGGATCTGCCTGGATTGGCTCCGTAAAGAGCTGCAGGCCGGGGAAGCGCTCAGCTATGAAGCGACCGCCCGGGAGTGCCCGAACCGCACGGCTGCGGAGGACGGACTGTTCTTCTTCCCGTTCTCGGGCTTTTATGGTAAAAACAGCAGTTTTTCCCGCGGCAGCTTTGTGGGAATGGATCTGGCGCACGATATTTATTCTCTGGCAAGGGCCGTGATGGAAGGTGTGGCTTTCCAGGCGGCGATGATGCTGGAGCAATTTGCGGCAAAGCCCCGTCCGGAAGGCATTATTTTGGCCGGCGGCGCCGGAAAAAGCGCCCTGTGGGCCCAGCTGCTGGCCGATATCCTCGGCCTGCCGGTGCGGATCCCCGCAGTGGCGGATCTTGCCTGTGTGGGTGCGGCCGTGCTGGCAGGGACCGGCAGCGGTCTTTTTGAAAGCTGCGAGGCCGGATATCGCCGGCTGGCGGTCGAGGAGAAAGTGATCCTTCCTTCCGGGAAGAGCCCTCTTTACAGGGAGCTGCTCGGATCCTATCAGAAAAAGGCTGCGCTGCTGGCCGAGGTCTATGCGCAGTAAGAACAGGAGGAAAATGGTATGGCACTGTTTACGGTAACTGAGAATGATAAGAAGGTCTACGCAGAGGAACTTCGTGATTTCCTGCCGGATAAGATCCTGGATGTCCATACGCATGTATGGCTGAATTCCAATATCCCCGCTGCGGAACTGGCAGCGGAGGAGGCGGACAATCGCTGTGTGAAATGGCCCTGGCTGGTGGCAAAGGATGACAGCCTGGAGGACCTGCAGGAAACTTACCGCCTGCTTTTCCCCGGCAAGGATGTATCCGCTTTGATGTTCACCTCCCGCGGCGGCTGGGAGAAGAATAATGCATATGTTTCCGATGCTTCCCGCAGGAGCGGCTGGCCGGCTTTGTATTACAGCCATCCGGAGGAAAGTGCGGATGAAGTGGAAGAAAAGATCCGCAGCGGCGGCTTCCTGGGCCTGAAATCGTATCTGGATTTTGCACCGTCTTACATTCCGGCGTCTGAGATCCGGATCTTCGACTTCTTCCCGAAGCATCAGCTGGCGCGTATGAACGAAATGGGCGCCATCGTGATGCTGCATATCCCCCGCAACGGCCGTTTGAAGGATCCCGTGAATCTGGAGCAGATCCTGGAGATCAAGCGGGAGTTTCCCCGCGTGCGCCTGATCATCGCGCACATCGGACGCGCCTATACGCCGGACGACATCGGCAATGCGTTTACGGATTATCTGGACAAAGTACCGGATTTGATGTATGATTTCTCGGCCAATTGCTGCGACGCGGCGATCACCGAGGTTTTGAAGCACGCCGGCCCGGAGCATGTCATGTACGGGACCGATATGCCCATCCTGCGGATGCGCACGCACCGTATCATCGAAAACGGCACCTATATCAACCTGATCCCTCCGGGACTGTACGGCGACCCGAGCCAGGACAGCCATCTGCGGGAGGTCAGTCCGGCGGAAGCGGAAAAGATCACCTTCTTCGTCTACGAAGAACTGCTGGCCTTCAAGCGGAGCGCGCAGGCACTGGGGCTCACAAAGGCCGACGTGGAAAATGTGATGTATCATAACGCTGCCGGGCTCGTGGCCGGTGCCCGCCGGGATATTTACGGAGAGTGAACCGGGACCGCGCAAATACAATAACGATAGGATATGCAATATGAAATGGCTGATCGCATCGGATATACACGGCTCTCTGCCCTGGGCGAAGGCGCTGTTTGAGCGCTTTGAAGCCGAAAAGGCAGACCGCATGCTCCTTTTGGGGGATCTGTTTTATCATGGGCCTCTTTCCGGCCCGCCGGAAGGATATGATCCGCAGGCGGTGCGGGAACTGTTGATGGCGCACCGTACGGATTTCCTGACCGTGCGCGGCAATACGGAGAGCGAAGCCGTACAGTTTGTGATGGATTTCCCCTGCATGGCGGAGTATGCGCTGCTGGATGTGGGCGGGCATGTGGTCTTTGCGCACCACGGCCATAATTTCCATGAGGAAAATATGCCGCCGCTGCGTCCGGGCGATGTGCTTTTGGCCGGGCATACGCATGTGCCGGCGCTGGAAGACCGCGGCGGGATCCTGTACATGAACCCCGGTTCTGCGGCTCTGCCGCTGGGCGGCTCCGAGCGCGGCTATATGACGCTGGAGGACGGCCTGTTTTCCTGGAAAACGATGGACGGAAAGACCTGGCAGACCTATCGGATAAGCTGAGGCATGCAATCAAACGGCAATATACAGAAGAAAGAGTCAATATTCATGGAAGAAATGGCGGCAAAGCTGGAAAAAGTAGGGAAAATGTTCTGCCTTCCCGGCACCCTGGAACAGTACGAAGTGATCACGGTAGGACATATCAACGAGACCTACCGCGTGCAGTACCGTACTCCGGACGGGAAGGGCGGATTTTTCGGAAAATCCTATATATTTCAGAAAATCAATATTTTCGTTTTCCGCGATCCGGAAGGAGTCATGCATAATATCGATCTGACGACGGAGCATATCCGAGCTAAGCTGGCGGCGAGCGGCAGTACCCGCCCCGCGCTGCATTTCCATCATACGGCGGACCGGAAAAATTTTGCGGTCGTGGACGGAGAATTCTGGCGTGTGACCAATTATATCCCTTCCTGTGTGCTCACGGAGTGCAGTGAACCGGAAGTGATCCGGCGGGTCGGCTTTGCATTCGGCCAGTTCCAGCAGATGCTTTCGGATCTGGACGGTTCGCTGCTTTACGAAACTATCCCGCACTTTCATGATACGGAAAAGCGGCTGCAGACGATGTTTGCGCACGAGGCGGAAAATCCCCTCGGCAAGAATGCCGAAACGGAGCCGGAGCGGGCCTATCTGCACCGGGTATTTGAAAAAGCTTCCGAACTCAGCGTGCGTTTCCGGAACGGAGAATTCCCCGTCCGTGTCACGCACAACGATACCAAAGCCAACAATGTTCTGTTTTCGGGGGATACAAAGGAGCCTTTGACGGTCATTGATCTGGATACGGTGATGCCCGGCATGGGAATGTACGATTTTGCCGATGCGGTACGATTCATCTGCAATACCTGCGCGGAGGATGAGAAGGACCTGAGCAAGGTCGAACTGGATCTGGAAAAATTCCGGGTGCTCGCGGAGGGCTTCCTGGAGCAGGTAAAGGACAGCTGGACCGCCGCGGAGGTCGCAGCCATGGTGCAGGCCAGCTTTGCCATCTGCGTGGAGACCGGCTCCCGCTTCCTGGACGACTATCTGACCGGAGACCACTATTTCCGCACTGCCTATCCCGGGCACAATCTTGTGCGGGCACGCTGCCAGCTGCAGCTTGCCAGGAGCATCGAGGAAAAATGGGAGCAGATGCAGAAGATCATAGAGAGCATTTGATACAGCGGATGATTATGAAAAAAGTCCTTCCGGAAAGCCGACTGAACTGCCGGCTTCTGGAAGGGCTTTTTTGTGGGGAGCATAGCTGCATTATCAAGATCGCCCCTCGCCGGGCCTGTGCAGGGCGCCGTGCGGGAGGCGATTTTTCTATGCGGATACAAGCTTTCGGCAGACGCCGCTTATTCTTCCGTGATGACTTCCAGCTTGACGGAAAAATCTTTCTTTCCGTAGCCGGGGAGGACGGGCAGCGTGCCGTTCGCACGTTCCCCGGCACGGCCGAGGCTCATGCTGACCGTGGGCTCCATACCGAGAGCATAGTCGTGAGATACCAGATTCTTCCACTGGAGCATATAGGGGATCTCCGCGGTACGGTAGCTGATGCGGACGCCCAGCTGCTTTTCGGGATTCCAGACCTGGCCGAAGGCGAAGCCGTCTTCGGCGGGCTGAAGCTTTCTCCAGAAAAGCTCTTCCTCTTTTTTGTCCTGCGGACCGGTGATGCGGCAGGAGGCGGCCTCATCGCCCACGGAGCGGATGATCTCACCCTCGCTGAAGCGCAGGCGGCAGCCGTCATCCAGCAGCGGATAGCCCAGATTGAAATGGTAGATCATCATATATTCGGCAGGCAGGGCTTCGCAGTTTTCCATCGTGTCCTGGATACGGATGACAGGCTGCTTTTTGCCGACCGTGACCGTCCGGTGCAGACACAGATTGTAGCCGCAGAATTTTCGGTCGTAAATATCGCCTGCAATGCGGATATCGGTTTCCGTTTCGGAAACGGATACATTTTCCGCGGGGAGCATCCCGATGCGCCCGTGCGCGGGATAAAAGACGCCGCCGTCTACATTTTCGGTGCCGGTGCTGGCAAGACCGCAGGTGTAAAGCAGACCGCCGTACCAATAATCGTTGAAGCCATCCGCGTTGGCGGCCAGATAGCGGTTGGCGGTGGGGCCGACCTTGGTCTTGAAGCAGAGATTCATGCCCTTCCAGCAGGCTTCGTATAAATTGAGCGCGTTATCTTCCAGTACGGTCAGATACAGACCGCCCTCGGTCATAATCTCGATCACCCGCATCCCCTCGGCGCGGCCGTCCCGCAGCATGATCCTGCGGACGGAAGTACCCTGAGAAGGATGTCCCATTTTTCGAAGATTCTCGTTCATCCTATTATCCTCCTACCAACGGTCATGGTCATATTCGGGGCGGCTGAATTCCTTTTCCTCCGCGCCCTCCTTGCTCTGTTCTTCTTTCGTGTCCTCCACCAGATCACCGTTCATGGTGCGCATCATCGCATTCATTTTCTTTATACCGAAGGTGTCATGGAGCGGCGGGTTCAGGAAATCCTTGATCTTCTTGTTCAGCTCGGGACCGCCTTCCACGCAGTTGCCCATCAGTCGGTTGGAAGTGGCACAGGCTTTGGCAAATTGCTCGCAGGAATCGTAGCCGCATTGCTTGCAGTCGCTGCAGGGAAGCATTTTTTTGACCTCACCGGCGGTGCGGTCAATGCTTTTCAGAGCCATTTTCGGACCGACGCTGACCATGATCAGCGAAACGATGAGCGACAGGATAAAAATGAAAGCGGCGCAGCCAAGCGCGAACAGTAAAACAATCCCAATTTCTTTCATAGAACTACCTCGATTATTCCGGAATGGCGACCGTTTTGCCCGGCTCGGCAACCACGAACACGGCATCGCTGCCGTGAGCCACGCGCAGCCAGATGGGCGTCGTGGTGGGATTGAAGACTCTCGTCCGCATCACATCGTAGCGCAGCTGCTCGGCGGCGCTCAGGTAATCCACGATCTC
Organism: Lachnospiraceae bacterium; assembly: GCA_045616945.1. GTDB lineage: Bacteria > Bacillota > Clostridia > Lachnospirales > Lachnospiraceae > UBA6987. Next base: position 6,246 of record JAZLHR010000017.1, read on the forward strand.
GATATTGGTGGCATACCAGACGTCTTCCCGGTCGGAAACGATATCAAGAAGCTCTTCCAGCAGGCCCCAGGAGTTATCCTGTATGAATTCGTAGCTGTGTCCCCACAGATAGAAGAAGCGCAGATGCCGGGTGATATTATGGTCCGCGGCAAATTTGCGAGCCAGGTCCAGGCAGTGCGGGTCGCGGTTGCGCGTGGTGCCCTGCAGCGGCAGCAGAGTCTGCGGCGGACGGCCGAAGTCGCCCGTGGTGATGACATCGCGGCAGTACGCGAAGCCGGCCAGGCGCAGGATATCCAGCGTGTCCTGATTATAGGTGCCGTTCGGAAATGCGGAGCCGCGGATGATACGGCCCGTGGCCTGCTCCAGCGCACGGCGGTCGTCCAGGATATCCTGCATTGCGGCAGGAGAGGGCATCCGGTCCCAGGTGGGGTGCGTGAAGCCGTGCATGGCGATCTCCATATCGTCGCCGTAAAGATCGATCAGCTCGTCCAGCGGCAGGCGTGACCAGGGATGCTTGTCATGCGCCATGCGGGCCGGCGGGCAGTTGCAGAAATTGATATTGAAGGTACCCTTCACATGATGGCGGCGCATGATCTCCACCAAAGGGATATCGCAGTCATTGCCGTCGTCATAGCTCATGGTAAAGGCCTTGTGCAGGCCGCCGGGGTACATAACATATACTTTTCGAAGATCCATGCCCATAGGTGCATCCTCCTTAAAACTCGGGAACGTAGGATTCGCTGAGCGGCCTCCAGACGGCCTTCTTTACGGCGAAATCCTTGAATTTCAGCTGTGCGCAGTAGGCTTCAAAGCCGACGCGGCCGTATTTCCTGACATCGATGGGATCGGTGTCGGTCACTTCCAGCACCAGCTTGCCGTCTACGATCACGAACACGTGCCCGTCGATGCTTCCGGCGGTGATGCGGTATTCTTTGCCGCCCTCAAAGGGGAAGAGCTGTGTTGCCGCATTCAGCTTGTATTCCGGCGATTTTTCGAAGCCGACCTTGCTTTCCCACCAGCCGGCCAGCCCCGCCACGTAGGCTACGTCACGGGTGTTCGTTTCTTCGTTCCAGCTTCCGTTCCACATCAAATTGATATCATGGGTACAGGGGAGGATGGTCGCAGCGGTGACTTCCACCAGCACGTTGTCGAAATAATCGGCTTTGGAGATGACCATCCCGGGGAAGTTCCCGCGGTTTTTCCCGATCAGCCAGCCGTCCTCCGCGTACCATTTTCCGCCCTTTACTTCGAAATCCTCGGCGAGCATTTCCGCCGAGAAGGGGCGGCTGTACAGAACGGGACATTCATCCAGCAATAATTCCTTATGCAGCAGTTTCATTGAAGTGCCTCCCGGATCGCGGCTGCGGTCTCTGCCATTTCCTCCGGCGTGGTCTTGCCGGGCTTCCAAAGATCGAGAACGCCGTCATCCTTCTTACGGGGGATCACGTGCAGATGCAGATGGAACACAGACTGTCCGGCAGCTTCGCCGTTGTTCTGGACCAGATTGAAGCCGTCATAGCCGAAAGCCTTCATCTGCGCGGCGCCCACAGCGGCACCGGCGGCCATGAGCTTGCCCAGAGCAGCCTCGGGCGCCTGGGTGGAATCCGCATAGTGGCGCTTCGGCAGCACCAGAGCATGACCGCGGCTCGCGGGGCCGAGGTCGAGGATGACACGCAGGTCACCGGTCTCCAGAACGGTAGCAGAGGGGATCTCCCCTGCAGCAATTTTACAGAAAATACAATCCATGTGATCTCCTTTCACCGCCGAGCGGCTTCGTGTTGTTTCAATGTTTTTTCGGCATAGAGCTTATCCAGCAGGTCGCAGATGAACCGGACCGAATCGGTGTGGCCGGCAGATTCCATTGCCGCACGGAAAATATCCCGGCGTTCGTACAGGTCCTTCAAAGAGGCAGTCAGGCTTTCCGGCGTCAGATCTTTTTCTTCCAGGACCATGCTGTATCCGTGCTTCCGGAAGGACTCCGCGTTGAGCTCCTGGTCGCCGCGGGACACTTCTTTGGAAAGCGGGATGAGCAGATTCGGCTTGCAGAGCCGCTTCAGCTCGCAGACCGCATTTGCGCCCGCACGGGAAAGAACAAGATCTGCGGCGGCGAAAAGATCCGGCAGCTCCTCATTGATGTATTCGTGCTGCAGATAGCCCGGCCGGGCGGCTTCTTCGTCTACATTGCCGCTGCCGCACAGATGTACGATGTCGAACTGCGGCAGCAGGACCGGCAGAGCCTCGCGGAGGGCGGCGTTGATCGCCAGGGAGCCGCTGCTGCCTCCGATGACCAGCAGCACGGGCTTTTCACCGGAAAAACCGGTAAAGGCCAGCCCGCGGGAGCGGCTTCCGTGCAGAAGCTCTTCCCGGATGGGACTTCCGCTCACGAGACCCTTGCCCTCGGGCAGGTACTGCAGGGTCTCGGGGAAATTGCAGAGGATCCTTTTGGCGGCGCGGAAGCAGAGGCGGTTGGCCAGCCCCGGGGTCATATCCGATTCGTGGATGACGGCGGGAACATGCTGGTGTCCGGCCATCAGGACCACGGGCGTGGACACGAAGCCGCCCTTGGAAAAGACCAGATCCGGCTTCCATTTTTTGATGATGAATTTGGCCTCGCTGCAGCCGGCGAGCACGCGGAAGGGGTCGATCAGGTTCTTGATATCGAGATACCGGCGCAGTTTGCCGGCGGGGATCCCTTTATAGGCCAGGCCGGCTTTTTCCGCCAGATCCTTTTCGATCCCTTTTTTACGGCCGATATACAGTATCTCATAGCCGCGCTTCTGCAGCTCGGCCGCGAGGGCCAGATTCGGGGTGACATGTCCGGCAGTTCCGCCGCCGGTCAGAATGATCCGCTTCATACAATCCTTTCGGGCAGCTGCCCCAAAACGCAGCAGCCGAATAATAATATCTTTTCAATTATACCAAAGAACAGGCGGAAAGTCCATATATGGGCTGAATCCGCCGGACGCCTTCCCCCGCGAGTAAATTCCCAAAGTAAATCCTACAGTAGGAATTAAAGTTGGATTTACTCTGGGGAATATTATGTCGTAGGATTTACCTTGGGAAATCATCCCATATTTTTTTACGGAGGTATAATCCTATGACAAACAAATCCAACCCCAAAAAGAACAAGCACCTCACCTCTGAAGACCGTACTGAGATTCAGGAATGTCTGAA
>JAZLHR010000018.1:0-17610 GCA_045616945.1 Lachnospiraceae bacterium
TGTGGAGCCCACTGAGCCCACTGAGCCGACCGAGCCGACCGAGCCGACCGAGCCGACCGAGCCGACCGAGCCGACCGAGCCGACCGAGCCGACCGAGCCGACCGAGCCTACTGAGCCCACTGAACCTACCGAACCCGAGGAGCCCACTGAACCTACCGAGCCCGAGGAGCCCGAAGAGAAGAAGCCCGTGGCCCTTTCCGATGCGAACAAGGCCGTTTTGAAAGCACTGACTCCCGCGCTCCTGAAAGCGGAGGCAACTGCGTTAAAGAACAATCTCAGCTTTGCCTGGGAAGTATATCAGCGCTACCTGAACATCAATATCAAGCCGCAGCTTGAATTTGAAAAGAGCGGTACGATGACTGCTATGAGCGCGATGGATTCGCTGAAACAGATTACCGGTGCCGGCGGTGTTCCTTTCAACCTGCCTGAAACGGATGAAGAAATAGCCGACAGCTTAAAGCCGGTCAATGCGATGATCATCCGGGAACTGTCTCTGACGGCCACGAAGAGCGCTGACTGGGGCGGCTCCGATTTCAGCAAGTTCTCCATGAGTTCTCTTGAAGTCGGTGATTTCGTCGTTCTGGCCAATAATGTGACCGGTACCGGCAAGGCTTATTGGATGTGCCTGTATCAGGGCGACGGACAATTCCTGATCAGCGAATACCAGAACGAGGCATTTACGCCCGCCGGCGGCTCGGAAGTTCCGTCCGGAACGAATATCACCGTGCGCAGCTTTGCAGGCGATGCCGAATTCCAGGCACTTCTGAAGGCCAGCCCGCTCACGGGCTCCAACTGGGCTTTGTTCTATACGCTGCGGCCTTCCGCAGGCTATGAGGACATCAACGCACTGCAGACGCCTATCGGGCTTTCCGAGGCCAACAAGGCTGCCATTGCAGCCCTGACGGCAGACAGTGTGGGCGCCGTAGCCAATACGAAGTTTGCCGCGGATGTTTACGCGAAGATCAACCTGGATATTTCCTCCATCATCGGTTCCAAGCAGTCCACGATGAACATCGTGAAGAATTATCTGACCGGACAGACCAAGCCGCAGTACAATCTGCCCACTGCCGCAGTGGAAGGCTGGGAAGCGACCTTTAAGGCCCTGATCCCCGGCTACTTCACCGGCGGTCTGGTAGAAGACGGCACTCTGGATATCAGCGGCCTCAGCCTGAAGGATCTGGAGATCGGCGACCTGCTCTTCCTGGCGGATACCGGCAACAGCGCTTATTGGTATATGGTCTACCAGGGCAGCGGCAAGTTCCTGACCTGCAAGTACCACAAGAACGCGGTCGGCGATAATCTTGCCGAGACGGTCACTGCCGTCATTGAAGCGGCGGATGATGACGCATACAAGGCGATGCTGACAAAGATCCCGGATTTCGCCGAAGCCGACGTGAAGGCGGAGAACTGGATGACCTTTGCACTGCGTCCTTCGCAGGCGTTTACCAACATCAATGCGGAAGCCTCGACGCTCGCGGAATGATAAAGAGCTTTTGAGGTGATCCCTCATACAAGGGCGGCCCCGGTGATCCGGCGGCCGCCCTCTTTCAGCCCGATATCGCCTGAAGTTTCAGGCTGTGTTCGGGGCGGATTTTCAGATTTTCAGTGAGAAAACCCGGCAGAAGGACCAGTATATTTATTTCAAAATCAAATAGAAAGCTGTTTTCAACTATGTTATAATACAGGCGGCCCCGGGGTTCCGGCGGCCGCCTCCGCTGTTTGCGGCAATCGGGCGGAAGAATAACGCTCCCGCTCTTTCCGGCAGGCATTTTCCTGTCATGCAGTCAAAGGACCGACACCATGAAACTGATCGTACGGTACCTGCGCCGGCACGGGCGCATTTTCCTCCTTTCCATGACCTTCCTGACGCTGGAGGCGGTATGCGATCTGCTGCAGCCAACCTTCATGTCCTATATCGTGGACCGGGGTGTTGAGCAGGCGGATATCGGGAAGATCCTCCGCTACGGCGGGATCATGCTGCTGATCGCATTTGCGGGCGCCTTCTGCGCCGTGATGCGCAGCCACATGGCCAGCCGGACCTCGCGGCGCGTGGGCAAGGAACTGCGCAGCGATATGTTCCGCCATGTACAGCAGCTTTCTCTGGAGAATATCGACCGGCTGCAGCCGGCATCGGTCGTGACGCGCATGACGAATGATGTCACGCAGGTGGAGGATTTCATCAACCGTATGATGCGCATCATGGTCAAGGCGCCCATCACGGGCATCGGCGCGGTCATCCTGATCGTGATTCAGACGCCCCGCCAGGCGCCGGTGATGCTGGCTATATTATTGATCGTTTCGGGGCTGGTAGCGGCGAATATGCGCATCGGATATCCCCGTTTTGCCCGCGTCCAGCAGAAGCTGGATCGCCTGAACGGTGTGACGCGGGAATTTTTAAGTTCTATCCGGGTGGTGAAAGCCTTTCGGGCGGAAGATGCGGAACGCGAAAAATTCGGCGCCGCTTCCGGGGAGCTGGCCGCAGCCAATACGGAGGCCATGCGGACCCCGGCTGTCTTTTCGCCTCTGATCAATCTGACCGTCAATCTGGGGATCGTGCTGCTTCTGTGGATCTCTTCGCGGCAGGACAGCAGCCGGATCGGCCGTCTGATGGCCTCCGTCAACTATATGACCCAGTTCCTCTTTGCCGTGACCAAAACGGCGGATACGGTCAATACCGCGGTCCGGGCGATCGCTTCGTCCCGGCGCATCGGTGAGCTTTTGGAAGAGCAGCCTGCCCAGCAGGAGCCTGCGCAGCCTGCCGAGGTGCAGCTGACGGGCGAGCTGTGCTTTGACCGTGTCAGCTTCCGGTATGCCGGAGCCGGCCGCAATTCCCTGTATGATATCAGCTTCCGTATCTCTGCGGGGACCACGCTGGGGATCATCGGGCCTACCGGCGCCGGAAAAAGCACCCTGGTGAATCTGGTGCCGCGCTTTTATGACGTGACGGACGGGCGCATATTGGCAGACGGAACGGATATCCAGCAGATCGCGGAAAAAACATTGCGGGAAGCTATCGCCGTGGTGCCGCAGAAGGCACTGCTGTTTACCGGGACCATCCGGGAAAATCTTCTGTGGGGGCGCAGCGGCGCTTCACAGGAGGAAATCTCGGCGGCAGCGCGGGTCGCCTGTGCCGAGGAATTCATTTTGAAGAATCCGGAAGGCTACGATACCCTGCTGGGGCAGGGCGGAGTGAACCTGTCCGGCGGTCAGAAGCAGCGTCTCTCTTTGGCGAGGGCACTGCTGCGCAGACCGAAAATATTGCTGCTGGACGACTGCACCAGCGCGCTCGATGCCGCTACCGAGGCCAGAGTTCTGGAGGGACTGCGGCAGCTGGCCCCCAGACCTGCGGTATTGCTCGTCAGCCAGAAGATCTCCACGGTTATGCAGGCTGACTGCATCCTTTGTTTGGATGACGGCCGGGTGGCCGGGCTGGGCACCCACCGCGAGCTGATGGAACATTGCGAGACCTACCGTCAGATTTACGATTCGCAGATCGGAGGGAGAAAAGCATGATCAACGACAGAGCTCTTCCTCCCGAACAAATGCGCGGTGCCAGGAATATCGGCAGGGCTGCCGTAAAGCCGAAAGACCTGAAGGGGACCCTGCGGCGGCTGATCGCCCTGACCAAGGGACACCGCGACGGTATGGGCGGTATTCTGCTGCTTTCCGCCTGCGCGTCGGTCACGACTGTTTTTTCACCGTATATCACCGGCAAGGCAGTTACCGCCGTGCGGACTCAGCAGCCGGTGAAAATGATATTGATCATGCTGCTGGCTCTGTATATCAGCGAGTGGCTGATCAAATTCCTGCAGCAGTATTGCATGGCAAAGATCGGACAGCGGATGATTGACCATATCCGCCGTGCGCTTTTCGAAAAAATGAGGGCGCTGCCGCTGCGCTTCTTTGACAGGCACCGGCACGGCGAGCTGATGAGCCGCCTGACCAACGACGTCGATAACATCAGCACCACGATCTCCAATTCCCTGTCGCAGCTGCTGACATATCTGTTCACACTCACCGGGATTTTGGTGATGATGCTGCGGATGAGCCTGCTGCTTTCCGTTGTGAGCCTGTGCGGCGTGGGTATGGTATTCCTGCTCACAAAGATCGTTACAAAGCATACGCGGAAGCTTTTCGCGGCGCAGCAGACCCGGCTGGGGGTGCTGAACGGGCTGATCGAGGAAAGTGTCTCCGGACTTTCGCTGGTCAAGGCATTTAATCACGAGGCGGAGCTTGACCGGAGCTTCCAGGAGAAAAACGACGAGCTGTGTACCGTATCCGTGCGGGCACTCATCTGGTCCGGCTATCTGATGCCCATTACGAACGTGATCAACAATATCTGCTACCTGATCATCGCGGTGCTGAGTGCCGTCCTGTATGTGAAGGGCATCATCGGGGAGATCGGTATGATCACGAGCTTCCTGCTGTATGTGCGGCAGTTCACCCGCCCCTTCGTGGAAATCGCGGATATCTACAACAGCTTCCAGACGGCGGTCGCCGGTGCGGAGCGCGTGTTTGAGATCATGGATGAGCAGCCGGAGCCGGAAGATGATCCGAATGCGCCGGAACTGAAGCATCCCCGCGGCGAGGTCACATTTGAAAATGTCACCTTCGGCTACAGTGACGATCAGCCAGTGCTGAAGCATATCGATCTGCATATCCCTGCCGGAACGCAGGTCGCGGTGGTAGGACATACCGGTTCGGGCAAAACGACGCTCATCAATCTGCTGACGCGTTTTTATGATGTAAACGAAGGACGGATATTGCTGGACCGCCGTGATCTGCGGGAATATAAGCTGGCGGATCTGCGGGACTGCTTCGGTGTCGTGCTGCAGGATACGGCCCTTTTTGCGGTTTCGGTCGCGGATAATATCGCCTACGGCAGGCCGGAAGCCAGCCGCCGCGAGGTGGAAAAGGCCGCGGAGACCGTCGGCGCGGACGGCTTCATCAGGCGTCTGCCGCAGGGCTACGATACGGTGCTGGAGGGCGGCGGCAGCGAACTCTCGCAGGGAGAACGGCAGCTGCTGACCATCGCCAGGGCCCTCCTTTCGGATGCGCCGCTCATGATCCTGGATGAAGCGACCAGCTCCGTCGATACGGTGACCGAGATGAAGATCCGGAAAGCCATGCTGGAGATCTGCCGCGGGCGGACGTCCTTCATCATTGCCCACCGGCTCAGTACCGTGCGCGATGCGGATATCATCATTCTGCTGGAGGACGGAGAGATCCGGGAAATGGGCTCTCACCGTGAACTGCTGGCACTGGGCGGCCGATATTGCGAAATGTACCGGACCCAGGGGCATACGGACTGAAAAAGCGGCTTTGCGGGAAAAAATGATAAATTCAGCCGGGAATATTTGACAGATGGCGTCTGTGCGGGTATACTGTTTTCAGACGGGCAGCTGGCAGGAGGGATTAAAAATGGAACTGTATCATGATATCCCGGAATCTCAGGGTGTAGCAAATGCGTTAAAGCGGGCCGCGCAGATGCGTGACCTTTGGTGGACGGCTATCCGTCCGATGCCTTCCGGAATCGGATACGTGACGCCCGAAGGCGAGAAAGGGTATTTTTCCGGGACAGCTCCTATGTTTCGGCCGCAGAAGGGTGTGAACTATTCCTCTGTCCGTCTGCACGAAAAATTTGTCGGCTATAATGTGTCCGTCGAAACCTATCTGTCCGCGCTGGCAAATCCGAACAGCTGCCTGTATACGAAATTCCAACATAAGAACGGGCTGCGGATGTACAGCTATTATGGGATCGTCTGCTCCTGCTTCGTCAGCTATGTGACGGGCCGGCCCTACCGTACGCCCTGTGCCGCCTGGCCCAAATTGCCCGCCGTGGAACAGATCGACACGACCGATCTGAACAAGCTGAAGCTGTGCGATATCGTGCTCAATCCGAAGCAGCATATTACCATCATTACGGATATCCAGCGGGATATCGAAGGCAATGTGCAGCAGATCACGGTTTCCGAAAGCACCCTGCCTTATGTGACTTCCGCGACATATACGCCGGAGCAGTTTCGCAGTCATTGGAAGATCGGTACGGATTATTCTGTATATCGCTATCATGAGATCGACAAGGTGACTTACACACCTACGCCCTTCGCGCCGGTACCGGGCGACCCTTACTGCGGCGAAGCGAAGATCAACCCCAGCATCATGACGGATTTCGGCAACAAGGCCAATTACGAGCTGGGAGTCGATCCCGTGGAAGTGACCTTCCTCGAAGAAGGCTGGGATGCCCTGCGTGTGACCGGACCCGACGGGATCCGGGTATATGAGCCGCAGGACGGCAAGGCCCTGCCGGAAACGAAGGTGCCGGGCTTTTATACCGCGGTGGCGACAAAGCGCAGCGGGGAAGTTTCGGATCCGCTGGAATGGTGCGTGACCGACCTGCACGCCGAGACCGACAAGGCTGTTTATAAGCCCGGTGAGCCGGTCAGGATCCGCTTCCGCAATAGCCTGCCGGACGAGGTGTTCCACCTGATCATCAATAACCATACGGACAATATCCGTCACCAGCAATATCTGACGGAGGACGAAAAGAAGGCAGGCTGCTTTACGGCAGAGGAAAATCCGGGCTATCAGGTGCCCGGGAAGTACCGTGTATTGCTCATTGCCCACGGAAAATACGGCTGCTACGCCTCCGGGCGCTGCGAGTTCACCGTGGAGGAATCATAAAAAAGGAGAACGACGATGAAGAAAACTGGATGGATCCTGACTGTACTTGCTGCAGGCGCCGCAGCCGGCGGCTATCTGTACGCTAAAAAGGCTGCGGAAGAAGCGAAAGCTCAGCCCGAAGGCGCCGATGCGTCCTCCGAGGAACAGGCTAAGACCGATGCGCGTGCGAAATTCGAGGAATTCAAGGCAAGCGCGAAGAATGTAACCGAGGAAATGACCGAGGCCATCAAGAAAGCCTCCGAAGAGATGAAGAAGACCGTCAGCGGCATGATCGCCAAGTATGCTGCCGCCAAGAAGGGCACCGAGGAAGATCTTACGGAAGCAGCGGAAGCCTGCGAGGACACCGAGGAAGAAGCCGCCGCAGAGGAAACTCCTGCGGAGGAAGCTGAAGCTGCCGCGGAAGAAGCGGAAAAGCCTGCCGAGGAATGATCTGCCGGGCTGCGGATGATCCCGCAGAAACGGAAAAACCGCACGTTTGTCTTTTGACAGGCGTGCGGTTTTTGTATGCGGATGACAGGGAAAAGGCTGCCGGGCTGCTTTCAGGCGGCTGCCTCTTTGGAACGGCCCAGCGCGATGATAATGACGACTGCCGTCAGTACCAGCACGCTGCCGATATAGGCGCGGGGGCTGATGACATCGTGCAGCAGCAAAGCGCTGCCGATGGTGCAGACGATGGGTTCCATCGTTGCCAGGATGCTGGTCAGCGTGGAACCGACCATGCGTACCGCAAGGGACATCGTTGCCATGGCCAGGATATCCAGAACACCGATGGCGAGGAAGGAAAGCACCGCGGAAAGGGACCATTCCACATGCAGCTCTCCGATGATGGCTGTATAGGCAAGCGTGATCAGCAGGCTGAAGAAGCACTGCGTTCCGGAAAATACGAAGGGATTTGTGTCGGACAGTCCCGTCTTGGAAAGATATACGAAATGCGAGCCGCAGGTGATGGCGGAAAGTACCACGATGATAAAGCCGGGCGCGGCTCCCTCGGGGATCGAACCGGGGTCGCAGAGCAGAAAAATACCGACGAGGGACAGTGCGACCGCCGCAACGGTGATCGGCTTTACCTTCTCGCGGCAGAAGATGACGCCGATGAGCAGGGCGACCACCGGATACAGGTAATGGATGGTGATGGCCACGCCGGTCGGCAGAAAATTATAGGAAGTATAAAGAAGGATGGCCGTGGCACTCATGATGAGCGAGGAACCGGCCGTTTTCAGCGCGAAGCGCCCGGTTTTCGGCGTGCTTTTATAATGCGTGAACAGATACGGGAGCATGATCAGCAGACCGAACAGGCGGCGCATAGTCAGGCAGAAGGCGGATGTGGCTGCTCCGCTCTTGGAAACGGAGAGAATAAAAAGCGGCATCATTCCGTACATGCAGCCGGAAGCGATGGCCACCAAACAACCTTTGAACTGTTTACTCACGGCAGGACCTCCCTCGGGGAACACAGTGTCCCCCGACGTTTTGTACCATAAAATACGTAAAAAAACAATGCGGAAATCAAAACCGGCAAAGAATCGGTCCGCGGCGCAAGAATACGAAAACAGCGGTTTCTGCTTGACAGGCGGGGCATTCCGTGCTAGACTCCTACCGTCGATGAGACGATCGCCGGTGTGTCGGAATGGCAGACGATGCAGACTCAAAATCTGTTGCCCGAAAGGACGTGTGGGTTCGAGTCCCACCACCGGCATTAAGAGCCTGTTTAGTTACGGCTAGTCCCAGGATTTCAGCGTGAATTTTGGGAGATCTGACCCCTCCGAAAGCAAAAAACCGCAGGTTTTTCAACGGGAGGGGCTTTTTTGCGCCTGTCTGCCGCCGTGCAGCTTCTGCCGGGGCTTGTTTTTGGGCAGGTGCGGGCTGTCAGGCAGCTGGATGCGCGCGTCCGGAATGGAGACTGAATGAAAAAACTGTCAACGATCGCACTGTTCGGAGTCATGGTGTTCCTTTCCTGTATTATGGCAGCACAGGGAGCGCTGCTGACGGATATCATCAACTATTATCACCCGGAAAGCTCGGCGCAGGGGCTCCCCTCTCTGTTGTCCTCTGTCGGTTCCATGGTTTCTTTGGCGACGACCTTCTTCCTGATCGGACGTCTGCCCAAGATGCGGCTCCTGGAGATCGGGATCCTGATCAGCTGCGTGTTCCTGTGCGGCGTGGCGCTTGCGAAGCCGTTTTTCCTGTTCTTGGCGGCCTGGTTCGCGACCGGCCTCGGCGTCGGCTACATGGATACGCTGCTTTCTTCGTGCATCGCCGACCTGTATACGGGAAAGCAGGCGACCCGGATGATGTGCGGCCTGCATACCACCTTCGGGGTCGCCAGTATGATCGCACCCATCATCTTTTCCTCCCTCAAATCCGCCGGGCTCAGGTGGAACCAGCTGTATTATGTCCTTGCCGCTTTCGGGCTGCTTATGCTGGCAGTCATCATCCTGGTGGGCAATAAGGCGGCTTCCGAAAAAACTGATATCGTCAATACGGAACGCAAATTGAGCCTGCGGGAGACCGTATCGCTTTTATTTAACGGTATATTCCCGTTCCTGCTCCTGGCGATATTCCTGCATGGCCTGTTTTTGGGAGGACTGAATGCCTGGCTGACCCACTACGTCGGCGTGACGCTGAACGGAAAATGGGGAAGCATCGCATTGAGCTTTTTGTACTGCGGCGTCCTGATCTCCCGTTTTGCGTTCCCGTTTACCGGGATCCGGACGGGCCGGTATCTGTCCCGGGCCGGCTTTCTGGCGGGGATCGTTTTCGCGGCAGCGCTTCCGTTTTCGAGCGGCACTGCGGTCTGCATCGCTGCCTGCCTGAGTGCGCTCTGCTTCGGCGCGATGGTCCCCTGCCTGCTGAACGAGGCCTGTGCCATTCTGCCGGAGACCACGCTCCTCGCAACCACCTCCATGATGCTGGCGCTGTATCTGGGACAGGGCGTTTCGCCTACGATCCTGGGCGCGTTTGAAAAGGGCGCCGGCCTGCGCTGCGGGATGTATTTCTGCGCCGCCTGCATGCTCCTGACCAGCGCGGTCCTGCTCAGAAAGCTGACAAAAGCGGAAAAAAGCTGAGATGTTTTGTGCCTGAAATATATTTGCCCGCAGCGCTGCGGCTGAAAAAACGGAACGGATCTGCCCGGAAGCGGCAGCTGACGTTCCGTTTTTTTCTTTGACAGACCGTTCCGCAGGCAGTATACTAGAGCATGGGGGCCGGGATCGATCCCGGCTGCCCGATCAGAAAGGAAACAGAATCATGGGAAGAAACAGTCTGACGGCTGAAAAAAAAGCCAAGCTGAATGCAATGAAAAAAAAGGAAGCCCGCAGAAAGAAGATCAAAAAATGGGCGCTTCCGGCAGGAACGCTGCTTATTGCGGCTGCTTTGATTGTGATCATTGCGCTCAGCGGCAAGCCGGATCTTTTTGCGGATATCGAGATAGAAGGCTATGGGACGATCACCGTGGCATTGGACCGGAAAACCGCGCCGCGGACCGTGGAACGTTTTACGGAGCTTGCCAGGAACGGATATTATGACGGGCTGACTTTCCAACGCATCATAGAGGGCTTCATGATGCAGGGCGGCGGTTTTGACAAAAACGGAGCGTACGCAGGGGCGAATCTGAAGGGCCTTGTCGGCGAATTTTCCGCCAACGGGATCCGGAACGATCTGAAACATACCCGCGGCGTCATTTCCATGGCCCGTGCGGAGGATATGAATTCCGCCTCCGGCCAGTTTTTCATCATGCATAAGGACTATCCTTCTATGGACGGGCAGTATGCGGCTTTCGGCTGGGTCACGGAGGGGATGGAGATCGTGGACCGCATCTGTACGGAAGCAAAGCCGACGGATAATAACGGGAGCATCCCGGTCAGCGAGCGCCCGGTCATCACGCACGTGACAATCCGCGAAAAATGACGGGACAGGAAAGGAACGCGATATGCTCGGATATTACAATTATACGGTTTGGCTGACCTACCTCAGCCTGCTCAGTTCTCTTGTCGGTCTGGGGCTGGCTTCGGAAGGCATCATCAGCGGTGCCGTGATCTGCCTGGCTCTTTCGGGCCTGTTCGATGCTTTTGACGGCAAGGTGGCCCGCACCAAGAAAAACAGGACGGAGACGGAAAAAAAGTACGGGATCCAGATCGACTCTCTGGCAGATGTCGTCTGCTTCGGCGTGCTGCCGGCGTTTATCGGCTTCCGCAGCGGTCTGCGGGGCCCGGCTGTGATCCTGCTGCTGTGGTTCGCGCTGGCGGGGCTGATCCGTCTGGCCTTTTTCAATGTGGCGGAAGAAGAACGCCAGAAAACGACTGCCGAAAACCGGAAATACTATCAGGGCGTGCCGATCACTTCGTCCTCCGTCATTTTGCCGCTTTGGTATATTCTGACCGTGCTTTTCCCGGCACTGCCTTTTGAAAAGGGACTGTATGTCCTGTTTCCCGTGCTCGGCACGCTCTTTGTTCTGCCCGTGAAGGTAAAAAAGCCGAGCCTGAAGGCTTTGATCGCTATGATCGTGCTGGTCGGCGGCGGGGTGGTATTTGCCGTTATCAAGCTGCTGCAGGGCTGAAAACTGCCGCAGAGGAGGTCTTATCATGTACACCTATATCGCACCCTGCCACTTCGGTCTGGAGGCGGTCTGCAAAAAAGAAATATTCGATCTTGGCTACGATATCACCAAAGTGACGGACGGCAAGGTCTTTTTTGAGGGGGACGCGGAAGCCGGCGTGCGGGCAAATATCTGCCTGCGCACCGCGGAACGTGTGCTGCTGCAGGTGGGAGAGTTCCGCGCCTGCACATGGGACGAGCTGTACGAGCAGGTGAGAGCGCTGCCGTGGGAAAACTATCTTCCGGCGGATGCCCGTTTCTGGGTCGCGAAGGCCAGTTCCGTGAAGAGCAGGCTTTTCAGCCCCTCCGACATCCAGTCTGTTATGAAAAAGGCGATGGTGGAGCGCTTAAAGTCCGTATATCATCTGACGATCTTCCCCGAAAGCGGTGCGGCGTATCCGGTGCGTACCGTGATCATGAACGATACCGTAACGGCGGCACTGGACCTTTCCGGCGATTCGCTGCATAAGCGCGGCTACCGCAGATTGGTGAGCAAGGCACCTATTACGGAAACGCTGGCGGCGGCCCTGCTGATGCTGACACCCTGGCGCGCGGACCGTATCCTGGTCGATCCCTTCTGCGGCAGCGGGACATTTCCCATCGAGGCTGCTTTGATGGCGGCCAATATCGCGCCGGGCCTGCGGCGCAGCTTTACGGCGGAGAGCTGGAAGCATCTGTTTCCGGCACAGCTATGGGCGGATGTCCGGGAAGAAATGGAAGAGTCCATAGACACTTCCGTCGAAACCTCGATCCAGGGATATGATATCGACGGGGAGATCATCAAAGCCGCCCGCGAAAATGCCCGGGCAGCCGGGGTGGAGAAGCTGATCCATTTCCAGCAGCGGCCGGTGTCGGCCCTGAGCCATCCGAAAAAATACGGTTTTCTGGTGACCAACCCGCCCTACGGGGAGCGTCTGGAAGATAAAAAAGAGCTTCCTGCCCTGTACCGCACGCTCGGCGAGCGTTTTGCGGCGCTGGAGGACTGGTCGGCGTATATCATCACTGCCTTTGAGGGGACTGAGGCCGCCATGGGGCGGAAAGCGGATAAAAACCGGAAGATATATAACGGCATGATGAAGACTTATTTTTATGAATTCCGCGGACCCAGGCCGCCCAGAAGGCAGCCCGGAGAAGGAGATAAGGTATGAAAACACTGATCGTTGCAACCGGGAATGCCGGGAAATTGACGGAAATAAAAGCTATCCTGGCGGATGTGGACGTGCGGGTCATCACCATGACCGAGGCGGGGCTGCATCCGGAGATCATCGAGAACGGGGAAACCTTCCGCGACAATGCCCTGATCAAGGTAAGGACAGTATATCAGGACTACCTGCGGCAGCGGAGCAGAGGCCTGGACCTGCCTGCGCCCGAGGATGTTTTCTTCCTGGCGGACGATTCCGGCCTGGAAGTCGATGCGCTGGGCGGAGCGCCCGGTGTCTATTCCGCCCGTTTTATGGGCGAAAAAACGCCCTATACGATCAAATGCAATGCGATCGTGCAGAAGCTGGAAGGCCTGCAGGGAGAAGAGCGCAAGGCGGATTTCCGCTGCGTGATGGCTGCCGTGTTCCCCGGCGGACGTGAATGGGTCACGGAGGGGATCATGGAGGGGCAGATCGGCTTCGGGATGGCCGGCAGCGGCGGCTTCGGCTACGACCCGATCTTTTATCTGCCGGATGTGGGCAAAACCTCTGCGGAGATCAGCGCGGAAGAGAAAAACGAGAGAAGCCACAGGGGCAAGGCCCTGCGCGCGATGGCAAAGGAACTGGTGAACCGGATCTGATTCCGGGCGCCGAAGCTGCGGGGCGGACAGACGCCCTGTAACAGAGAGGAGGAAGCCATGAAAAAATATCAATTCAGCTTTCCGTCGGCAGACGGAAAAACAACGATAAACGGCTATCGCTGGGACCCTGACGGAGAGATCCTGGGCGTTGTGCAGCTGGTCCACGGCATGGAGGAGCATATTCTGCGCTATGAGGAATTTGCGGCCTTCCTGACGGGCATCGGATTTGCCGCCATCGGGCATGACCATCTGGGACACGGCAAGTCCGTTGCTTCGGAAGCGGACAGAAGCTTTTTTGCCGAAAAATTGGGCTACGAGTGCGTTCTGCTGGATATGCACAGCGTGACGGTGCTGGCCGCGAAGCTGTATCCGGGGAAACCGATCTTCATGCTCGGGCACAGTATGGGCTCGTTTTTCGCGAGACGGTATATTTCCCTGTATCCGCAGGCGCTGCAGGGCGTCATCCTGAGCGGGACCGGCTTCCAGCCTTACCTGGCCGTGCATGTGGGCAAACGTCTGGCACGGCTGATCGGTACGATACGGGGGCATCGGTATCAGAGCAAGCTGATCCATCAGCTGGCCATCGGCTCCTACGGCCCCAACTCCAAGTGGCTGTGTTCGCGCGAGTCCGTGGTGGAAGCCTATGAGGCTGACCCGGCCTGCGGCGTGATGTTTACTGTCTGGGCATACAAGGATTTCTTCAAGCTGATGGAAACATTGGCCCTCGGCAAGGATCATCAGAAGATCCCCGCGGATCTGCCGGTGCTTTTGATCTCCGGTATGAAGGACCCGGTCGGCGGCTGTACGAAGGGTGTCCTGAAGGTATATAACCGGTACAGAAAATGGGGCATGAAGAAGGTCGATGTTATTTTCTATAAAGACGATCTGCACGAGATTCTGAATGAGAACGACCGGGAGGATGTGTACCGCGACGTCCAGTTCTTCCTGCAGAACAATCGGTAAGCGGTGGCCGGCATGACGATACGCGAACAGACGGAAGCAATCGAAAAACAGGTGCTCAGTCCCCGGGCGGCACTGAGCGTGAACAGTCGGGGACGCGATTTCCCGGAAGAGCCGGACGACATCCGGACCTGCTATCAGCGGGACCGGGACCGCATCCTGCACTCCAAATCCTTCCGCAGGCTCAAGCATAAGACGCAGGTCTTCCTGGCTCCGGCCGGAGATCATTACCGCACCAGACTGACGCATACGCTGGAGGTGTCTCAGATCGCCAGAACGGTCGCGCGGGCGCTGCGTCTGAACGAGGACCTGACGGAGGCGATTGCGCTGGGGCACGATCTGGGGCATACGCCCTTCGGACATGCCGGAGAACGTATGCTGAATGAATTGTGCGAGGGCGGTTTCCGGCATTACGAACAGAGCGTCCGTGTGGTGGAACTGCTCGAAAAGGACGGGAAGGGCCTGAATCTGACCTATGAGGTGCGTGACGGTATATTGAAGCACCAGATGTGGACGAAGGCAGATACGATGGAGGGCCAGGTAGTCCGCATGGCGGATAAGATCGCCTATATCAATCATGATGTGGACGATGCGATCAATGCGGGCATCCTGACGGAACAGATGCTCCCCGAAGGAGCGCGCCGCGTGCTGGGCGGTTCCGTGCGGGAACGCCTCAATACGGTCATCCACAGTATCATTTCCGCCAGCCTGGAACAGGGCGATGTGGTCATGGCGCCGGAATGTGAAGAAGCTGTGATGAGCCTGCGCGAATTTATGTTTGAGCATGTCTACGCGAACAGCAAGCCCAAGGAAGAAGAAGCAAAGGCGCAGCAGCTCCTGAAGGGCCTGTACGATTATTATATGGCCAATACGGAACAGCTGCCGCCGGAGTATATCGAAGGCGTATGGACGCGCCGGGAAAGTTTCAGCCGCGCGGTGTGCGATTATATTGCCGGCATGACGGATGAATATGCGATCGCCAAGTATGAAGAACTGTTTGTCCCGAAGGGCTGGCAGCACTGATATCTGAAAAAAGGAAAGGAGGAGCCGATGTATTATCCCGATGATGTGATCGAAGAAGTGCGGAGCCGCAGCGATATCGTGGCGGTCGTGGGCGCGCGTGTGAAACTTACGAAGCGCGGCGGAAACTATTTCGGCTGCTGTCCTTTTCACAACGAGAAAACGCCTTCGTTTTCCGTTTCGCCCTCCAAGCAGATCTATTACTGCTTCGGCTGCGGGGCCGGCGGTTCGGTCATCAATTTCCTGATGGCGTATGAAAATTACAGCTTTCCGGAGGCTCTTGAGCGGTTGGCCAAGCAGGCCGGTGTAACGCTGCCGGAGCGGGAAAGGACGGCGGAGGAAAAGAAACAGGCGGATCTGCGGAGCCGTCTGCTGGCCATGAACGGTGAGGCGGCAAAATTTTATTATTATCTGCTGCGGCAGCCGGCAGGACAGGCCGGGCAGGAATATCTGACGCGCCGCGGACTGTCTCCCGAAACACAGAAAAAATTCGGCCTGGGCTATGCCTCGGACGCCTACAATGCCTTGTACCGCTATTTGAAGGAGAAAGGCTATTCCGATGCGGAACTCAGCACCGGCGGCCTGATAAAGATCCGCGAAAAGGGCCCTATTGACCTTTTCCGCAGCCGGGTCATGTTCCCGATTATGGACAAAAACAGCCGGGTCATCGGCTTCGGCGGCAGAGTGCTGGGGGCGGGCGAACCGAAATATCTGAACTCACCGGAAACGCCGCTTTTTGACAAGAGCCGCAATCTGTACGGGCTGCATCTGGCAAGAGCGACCAGAAGACCGTATTTCCTTCTGTGCGAAGGCTATATGGATGTGATTGCGCTGCATCAGGCCGGCTTTGACTGTGCCGTGGCGTCGCTGGGCACTTCCCTGACTTCCGGGCACGCGCTCCTGATCAGCCGCTACACCAAGAAGGTGATCCTGACATACGACAGCGACGGTGCCGGGGTGAAGGCTGCGATGCGGGCCATCCCTCTGCTGCGGGAGGCGGGCATCGAGCCGCGGCTCCTTAACATGGAGCCGTACAAGGACCCGGATGAATTCATCGTGCATGAAGGCGCGGAGGCATACGAAAAACGCATTGCCGAAGCTGCCAATTTCTTCCTGTACGAAAGCGACGTCTGGAAAAAGGAGTATCATCTGTCCGATCCGACGGAACGGACGGCATATCATAAAAAACTGGCGGAGGAGCTGTCTTATTTCCCGGATGCTTTGGAACGGGAAAATTATCTGACGGCTGTCTGCGCGCATCAAAACATTTCCGCGGAGCTGCTCCGGGAAATGATGAACCGGATCGGCAATCAGAGGCTCGGGCAGGAAAAGGCACCGAACGCAGAATCGATCCCGGAAGAGGAGTTCAGCGAGGCAAGGCTGCAGCTGAAGGCGCCCCGGGCACAGGACGGAGGCCTTTTGGCTTCCCAGCAGATCCTGCTTTCCTGGGCTGTCACGGGAGACTGTCCGCCGGAAAGGCTGGTGCAGCTGCTTGAACCGGAGGATTTTTCGGAACCGGTATACCGGGAAATGTATGAGAGTCTGCTGACACTGCGCCGGCATGGCGAAAAACCGGTCCCGGCGGCTCTGACGAACCGCTTTCTGGAGCATGAGGAGCAGGCAAGGCTGTCAGCGGCGGTATTTACCCGCAGCCTTTCGGACTCGCTGCCCCCGGACGAACGGAGCCGCGTGCTGACGGATAATCTGCAGCGGCTGCGGAAGGACCGCCTGCAGAAGGAATTGAAGAACTGTACCGACAAGACCCGGCTGCAGCTGCTCATTTTGGAACTGAAAAAAGCAGGGCAGGTCAGGATCCGCCCGGAGGATGTGTAGATGCAGCTTTCGGAACGCTTGGAAACGATCATGTGCGCGGCAGGCTGCGGTTCTGCAGCCGCGGATGTCGGGACTGATCATGCGCTCGTCCCCATCGAGCTTGTACGGCGCGGATTGTATGAAAAAGTGATCGCCATGGATCTGCGGAAGGGCCCTCTGCGGGGGGCCGCGGATCATGTGCGTGAGGCGGGCCTGGAAGAAAAGATCGAACTGCGGCTCGGCGATGGGCTTTCCGCGCTGGCGGCAGGCGAGGCAGAGACCGTGCTGATCTCCGGAATGGGCGGCCCTTTGATGGAAAAAATACTGACCGAGGGGCGTGAAAAGGCGCTGGCTGCCAAAAAACTGGTGCTGTCGCCGCAATCGGACATCCCCGCTTTCCGGCGTTTTCTGCAGGAAAACGGCTTTGAGATCACAGACGAAGCCATGGTGCGGGAGGACGGGAAATACTATACGGTGCTGACTGTCCGGCCGGGGCAGCAGGAACTTTGGAACGAGACAGAGCTCTGCTACGGCCGCTGCCTGATGCAGGCCCGGGATTCCGTTATGCTGGAAATGGCGCGGCGCGATGTCCGCGTATATTTCGGAATATTGAAAGCCCTGGAAAATGCGGATGGCGAGGCCGCGGAAATGCGGCGCGCGGAAGTGCGCAGACGGCTGGAGGCGGCAAGAAACGCGGGGCAACTGCCCCCTTCCCCCACCAACCTTAGCCGGGGCAGGGGCGGCTGCCCCTATCCCTCACCAAC
>JAZLHR010000019.1:0-10696 GCA_045616945.1 Lachnospiraceae bacterium
GCTCTGGATGTGACCATTCAGGCCCAGGTTCTGATCATGATGCGTGAGCTGCGTGACAGACTCGGTACCGCCATGATCATGATCACGCACGATTTGGGCATCGTTGCGCAGACCTGCGATAAGGTCGCCGTTATGTATGCCGGCGAGATCATCGAATCCGGTACCGCGGAAGAGGTATTTGCCAGCGGCAAGCGTCATCCTTATACCGAAGGCCTGTTCGGCTCCATCCCGAATCTGACCGAGGATACGCCCCGACTGAAGCCCATCAAGGGCCTGATGCCCGACCCGACCAATCTGCCGAAGGGCTGCCCGTTCAGTCCCCGCTGCCCGTTCGCGACAGAGCAGTGCAAAGAAGAGAAGCCGGCGGTATTCTGCGAAGGTGAACACCGGATCGCCTGCTTCCGTTTTGCAGAGAAATAATCAGGAGGAAAGAAACCATGAGCAATGAGAATGTAAACAGCGCTGCTCCCAAGGCAGAAGTTCCTCTGATCGAGACGAGACATCTGAAGAAGTATTTTAACGTCCGCAAGGGCCTTCTGCATGCCGTAGATGATATCAATATCAAGATCATGCCTGGCAAGACCATCGGTGTCGTAGGCGAATCCGGCTGCGGCAAGTCTACTCTGGGCCGTACAATCCTTCGTCTGATCGAGCCGACTTCCGGCGAGACGCTTTATAACGGCGAAAATATCGTTCCTCTCGGCAAGCATGATATGAACAAGATGCGCCGCAATATGCAGCTCATTTTCCAGGATCCTTATTCCAGTCTGAATCCCCGTATGTCCGTTTCCGAACTGATCGCGGAGTATATGATCGTCAATAAGACCTGCAGTTCCCGCAGTGAGATGTGGGATAAGGTCGACAGCCTGATGAAGACGGTCGGTCTAGCGTCCCGTTTCGCGGACAGCTTCCCTCATGAGCTGGATGGCGGCCGCCGCCAGAGAATCGGTATTGCCCGTGCGCTGGCGCTGGATCCGAAATTCATCGTCTGCGATGAGCCGGTTTCCGCCCTGGACGTATCCATTCAGGCTCAGATCCTGAACCTGCTGATGGATCTGCAGGACGAGCGCGGCCTGACCTATATGTTCATCACCCATGACCTTTCCGTCGTTAAGCATATTTCCGACCAGATCATGGTCATGTACCTGGGCCAGTGCGTTGAGATCGCTCCTTCCAAGGAACTGTTCAAGAATCCTGCCCACCCTTATACTAAGGCTCTGCTGACCGCTATCCCGATCCCCGATGTTTCCATGCGTCACAAGGAGATCGAGGTCATCAAGGGCGAGCTGACCAGCCCCATCAATCCCAAGCCCGGCTGCCGTTTCGCATCCCGCTGCAAGTATGCGACGCCTGCCTGCACGGAAAAAGATCTGGAACTGCACGATCTCGGTGACGGTCATTTCTGCTCCTGCATTCTTGCTAAATAAGAGCTTTTGTTTTTCAAGAGGGACCGGTCTTCGGACCGCTCCTTTTTATGTTTCTTCCGGAAAGGCGAATCTGCCGGATTCACAATTTTTTTGTGTCTTTTCGGTTGACAAAAAAGATATTATATGCTTGAATAAACAGGTATTTTTCAGTTTCCTGTGACTGACGGAATTTTGCAGAGCACTGCAAGGGAGCAGGAGATTTAAGTATTTGCCGACCGTCTGGGCACAGTTAGAGTAAGTCTCTAATTGCGCTCTTTTTGTGTTTTTAGTCGGAAAGGAGAATCATATGAAGAAAGTCGGTATCATTATGGGAAGCGACAGCGATCTGCCTGTCGTACAGAAGGCCATCGACACGCTGAAGGAGTTCGGCGTACCTTACGAAGCGCACATTTACTCAGCGCACAGAACTCCCTCCGAAGCTGCCGATTTTGCCGGCTCTGCCGCGGAAAATGGCTTCGGCGTGCTGATCGCGGCTGCGGGCATGGCGGCCCATCTTGCCGGGGCACTGGCCGCACGGACGGTCCTGCCTGTCATCGGAATACCCTGCAAAGCCAATATCTTAGGCGGCATTGATGCTCTGCTTTCAACCGTAGAGATGCCTTCCGGCATTCCCGTAGCGACGGTTGCGATCGATGGAAGTGTCAATGCCGCTTTGCTTGCGGTGGAAATTTTAGCTGTCAATGATAATCAGCTGCGTGAAAAGCTTCTTGCGAAGCGCCTGAAGGATCAGGCAAAGGTGCTTCAGAAGGATGCTGATATCGCGGCTCAATTATAATCAATAATCATGCAAAGGAGTCTGAAAAATGAACAAGGTTTACACCGGAAAAACGAAGGATGTTTTTGCATTGGACAACGGCAATTATCTGCTGAAATTCAAGGATGACTGCACCGGCAAGGACGGTGTGTTCGATCCCGGCGAGAATTCCGTCGGCCTGAAGATCGACGGCGTCGGAGATGTGAATCTGCGGATGTCCATTTATTTCTTTGAGAAGATCAACGCGGCGGGGATCAAGACGCACTATGTTTCCGCCGATATGAAGAATACGACCATGGAAGTCCTGCCGGCCAAGGTATTCGGACACGGTCTGGAAGTAATCTGCCGCAACAAGGCTGTCGGCAGCTTTATCCGCCGCTACGGTGAATATATTGCCGAAGGCAGCGACCTTCCTTCCTACGTGGAAATGACCTTCAAGAATGACGAGAAGGGCGATCCGCTGGTAACGAAGGATGCGCTTGCCGCTCTGGGCGTTATGACGGAAGAACAGTACGATTCCATGAAGGCGATGACCAAGAAGATCACGAAGATCGTGGCCGATGACCTTCTGGAGAAGGGACTGGTCCTGTACGATATTAAGTTCGAATTCGGTTACGACGCCGACGGTAAAGTGATGCTCATCGACGAGATCGCTTCCGGCAATATGCGCGTATATAAAGACGGAAAATATATTGATCCCATGACCCTTTCCAAACTCTTTTTTGCATAAGCCCGAAAATAGCTGCAAAGGAGGCTGAATATGGGGGGTTTTTTGGGTGCGGTCTGCAAGAAGAATGTGATGAGCGATGTGTTTTTCGGGACCGACTATCATTCTCATCTCGGAACCAAAAGCGCAGGATTGGCTGCCTATTCCCGGGAAGCGGGACTGCAGCGCAAGATCCATAATATTGCAAATTCTCCCTTCCGTACGCAATTTGAGGGGATCCTGGAGGAAATGCACGGGACTGCCGCTATCGGCTGTATCAACGATACTGATCCGCAGCCGCTGCTTGTCCGTTCTTCCTTCGGAAGTTTTGCCATTATGACGATCGGCGTCATCAACAATAAGGACGAACTGATCGAAGAATATTTTCACACCCACGCGGGACAGCTGAACGCGACCAGCGGCGGCTCCATCAATAATACGGAGCTGGTGGCTGCCTATATCAACTGCAGGAGCAATGTCGTTGAAGGCATCCGCTATGCGCAGGAAAAAATCGACGGGACGGCGCTGATCGTGATCCTGACCGAAGATGGGAAGATCATAGCGGCGAGAGACTATTACGGAAGGCTGCCGGTGCATATCGGCAGGCGCGCGGATGGATATTGTGTTTCCTTCGAGAATTTTGCGTTCCAGAAGCTTGGCTATGAAGATGAGTACGATCTGAAGCCGGCGGAGATCGTCGAGATCACGGCGGATTCCATGACCGTGCTTTCCGAGGGCAGCAATGAGAAGAGAGTCTGCTCCTTCCTGTGGTCGTATTTCGGCTTCCCGTCCTCTGTATATGAGGGCGTGAGCGTAGAAGCCATGCGCTGCCGCAACGGTATGATCCTGGCGCAGAACGACATCGAGAACGGGTCTCTGCCGGATGTGGATTATGTGGCCGGGGTGCCGGATTCCGGGACGCCGCATGCCATCGGCTATTCCAACCAGAGCCATATCCCTTTTGCCAGACCGTTCATCAAATATACGCCGACCTGGCCGCGCAGCTTTACGCCTTCCAGTCAGCAGGAGCGCAACCGGATCGCCAGAATGAAGCAGATCCCCGTAAGCGAGCTGATCCGCGGCAAAAAGCTGCTGTTTGTGGACGACTCCATCGTTCGCGGGACGCAGCTGCGGGAAACCGTTGAATTCCTGTACGACTGCGGCGCCAAGGAAGTGCATATGCGTTCTGCCTGCCCGCCGATCATGTACGGCTGCAAGTTCCTGAATTTCTCCCGTTCGACGGGGGATATGGAACTGCTGACGCGCAGTATCATTACCGAGCTGGAAGGAAAAGAGGGAATGAAGCACCTCGATGAATACAGCAGCCGGAATACGGAGCGGGGACAGGTCCTGCGGAAAGCGATCTGCGAAAAGCTGCATCTGGCCTCCATCGAATTCCAGACCGTGGAAGGCCTGCAGAAAGCGATCGGGGTGGATAAGTGCGGTCTCTGTACATATTGCTGGAACGGAAAGGAATAAGCCATGATTGAAAATTCTAGTTCAAAAGCCTATGCCGATGCAGGCGTGGATATTACCGCCGGCTACCGTGCCGTCGAATTGATGAAAAAACATATCGCTTCTACCGTGACGCCGGGCGTCGTTTCCGGGATCGGCGGTTTCGGCGGCCTGTTTGCGCTGGATACGCAGGGCCTCCGCAGACCGGCGCTCGTGAGCGGTACGGACGGTGTCGGAACGAAGCTGAAGCTTGCGTTTCTGATGGACAAGCATGACACGGTCGGTATCGACTGCGTGGCCATGTGCGTGAACGATGTCATCTGCTGCGGTGCAAAGCCGCTCTTTTTCCTGGATTATATTGCCTGCGGGAAAAATGTGCCGGAAAGGATCGCGGATATCGTCAAGGGCGTCTGCAGCGGCTGCGTACAGTCCGGTGCCGCGCTGATCGGCGGGGAGACCGCGGAAATGCCCGGCTTTTATCCGGAAAACGAATATGACCTGGCAGGATACTGCACCGGTATCGTGGACCTGGACAACATGGTCGACAATCAGACCATGCGTGCCGGCGACGTGATCCTTGCGCTGCCTTCCTCCGGTGTTCATTCTAACGGTTTTTCGCTGGTCAGAAAAGTATTCGACGTTGAGAAGGCGGATATCCGCCGGGCCGTTCCCTCTCTGGGCGGACAGTCCCTGGGCGAAGCGCTCCTCACGCCGACCAAGATCTATGTGAAGCCGGTCCTGGCTCTTCTTGAAAAGATCCGCGTGAAAGGTATTTCGCATATTACCGGCGGCGGTTTCTATGAGAACATCCCCCGGAGTATTCCGGACGGTCTGGGCGCGGTAATCCGCAGAGATCAGGTCCGTGTACTGCCGATCTTTGATCTGATCGCCGAGGCCGGACAGATCTCCGAGCGTGATATGTTCAATACCTTCAATATGGGCGTAGGCATGAGCATCGTCGTGGCGGCAGAGGACGCAGACGAAGCGCTTGCCCTGCTTCAGGCTAACGGAGAAGACGCTTACAAAATCGGTACGATCGCAGCTTCGGAACAGAAATTGACGATTTGCTGATGCAGATGGCCGGTATGCGGCAGCTGCACCGGCGGAGGTAGAAGAATGCAGACAAAAACGAATATTGCCGTATTGGTTTCGGGCGGCGGGACCAATTTGCAGGCTTTGATTGACGCGCAGAAGAGCGGGATCATCAAGAGCGGCGAGATCAAGCTGGTCATTTCCAGCAATCCGGATGCGTATGCCCTGAAGCGGGCCGAAGCAAACGGGATCCCCTCTGCGGTGGTCTCCAGGAAGGAATATGGCAGTATGGCCGCCGCGGAAGAGAAAATGATCTCTCTCCTGGAAGAAAATCATATCGATCTGATCGTTCTGGCCGGTTTTATGTGCATCCTCAGCGAGAAATTTACCGGCAGATACGAACGCCGGATCGTCAATGTGCATCCTTCTCTGATCCCTTCCTTCTGCGGTGAGGGATTTTACGGGCTGAAGGTGCATGAGGCTGCCCTGCAGAAGGGCGTCAAGGTGACCGGCGCGACGGTGCATTTCGTCAACGAGATACCCGACGGCGGCGAGATCATCATGCAGAAGGCCGTGAAGATCCTGGCGGGAGATACGCCGGAGTCCCTGCAGGCCAGAGTCATGAAGCAGGCGGAATGGATCATTCTGCCGAAGTCGGTTGAAAAAGTATCAAAAGAAATGATGAGGAGGAAAAAGTAAGTGGATATCTATGAGATTCGCACGATGGGAGAACGTATCGACGGGAACCCTTATGTAGGCAGAGGTATCGTCACCGGCACGTCCGCAAACGGGAAATATGCCGTGAATGCTTATTTTATCATGGGCAGAAGCACCAACAGCCGCAACCGCATCTTCGCTTCGCGCGGCGGCTGCGTTTACACGGAACCCTTCGATGCTTCCAAGGTAGAGGATCCCAGCCTTATCATTTATGCGGCTGTACGGTCCTATGAAAACAATCTGATCGTTACCAACGGGGATCAGACCGATACGGTCTATAACGGCCTGAAGGACGGTATTTCCTTCAAGGAAGCGCTGGAAGCGCGTATGTTTGAGCCGGACGGCCCGAATTTCACCCCCCGTATCAGCAGTATCTCCACCTTCGGGGAGAACAGCTTCCGCTACGAGATGAGCATTCTGAAGAGCATCGACGCGGAAGGAAGCGACTGCGCACGCTATACGTTTTCCTATCCTTCCAAGGCCGGACTGGGGCACTTTATCCACACCTATGTGACGGACGGCAATCCGATCCCGACCTTCCAGGGAGAACCCGAAAGAGTATCCGTTCCGGATGATATCCATGCCTTTACGCAGGATATCTGGGAACATCTGAACGAAGACAACAAGATCTCGCTTTATGTAAGATATACCGATCTGGAGACCGGCGAGATCCTTGAAGAACTGATCAATAAGAATCATAAGGAGTGAGCGCGATGAAAGAATTTGAATTGAAGTACGGCTGCAACCCCAATCAGAAGCCTGCGAAGATCTTTATGGCGGACGGAAGCGAGCTTCCGATTCAGATCCTTTCCGGCAGACCGGGTTATATCAATTTCCTGGATGCCTTCAATTCGTGGCAGCTGGTGAAAGAACTCAAGACGGCTTTGGGGCTTCCTGCGGTAGCTTCCTTCAAGCATGTCAGCCCTACCTCCGCGGCAGTCGGCACGCCGCTTCCCGAAAAACTGAAAAAAGCGGTTTTCGCGGATGATATCGAAGGCCTGGACGATTCCCCTCTGGCCTGTGCCTATGCGAGAGCAAGAGGTACGGACCGTATGTGCTCCTTCGGTGACTGGGTAGCTCTTTCCGATGTCTGCGACGTGACGACCGCGAAGCTGATCAAGCGGGAAGTCTCCGATGGTATCATTGCCCCCGGGTACGAGCCGGAAGCGCTGGAGATCCTCAAGACCAAGCGTAAGGGCAATTACAATATTGTGCAGATCGATCCGGACTATGTGCCGGAAGAGACCGAGCATAAGCAGGTCTTCGGCATTACCTTTGAACAGGGCCGCAACAATTTCATCATCGATGCCGCTCTGCTGAAGAACCTTGTGACGGCGAACAAGGAACTGCCGGAAAGTGCTGTCCGCGATCTGATCATCTCCCTGATCACCCTGAAATATACGCAGTCCAATTCCGTCTGCTATGCGGTCGACGGACAGGCTATCGGTGTGGGTGCCGGACAGCAGTCCCGTATCCACTGCACCCGTCTTGCCGGTACGAAGGCAGACACCTGGTTCCTGCGTCAGCACGAGAAGGTGCTTTCCCTGCCTTTCCTGCCGACTCTGGGCAGACCGGACCGCGATAATGTCATCGACGGCTATATCAACAAGAACGAAGAAGATGTCTGCGCCGAGGAAAATTGGCGAAAATATTTCACCGAGCGCCCCGAGCCTTTCACCGATGCGGAGCAGAGAGCCTACCTGGATACGATCACCGGCGTATCCCTGGGTTCGGATGCATTCTTCCCCTTCAGTGATAATATCGAAAGAGCGAAGAAGAGCGGTGTTTCCTATGTGGCGGAACCCGGCGGATCGATCCGTGATGATCTGGTCATTGCATGTGCGGATAAATACAATATGGTCATGGCCTTTACCGGCATGAGATTATTCCATCACTAAAGAGGATACCCGAATGAAGATACTGGTCATCGGCGGCGGCGGACGTGAACACGCCATCATCAAAAAGCTGAAAGAGAACAGGAACATTGAGAAGATTTACGCACTTCCCGGCAACGGCGGTATTGCCGCGGATGCCGAGTGCGTGGCGATCGGTGCCTGCGATTTGGAAAACGCGGTCCGGTTCGCCAAGGAGAATAAAATCGATTTTGCGGTCGTTGCGCCGGATGATCCTTTGGTTTTGGGGATGGTCGACCGTCTGGAAGAAGCAGGGATCCCCTGCTTCGGACCGCGGGCCAATGCCGCCATCATCGAAGGCAGCAAGGTATTTTCCAAGTCCCTGATGCAGAAGTACGGGATCCCCACCGCTGCATACCGTGTCTTTGACGATGCAGCCTCCGCTATGGAATATGTGGAGACTTCCCCCCTTCCGACGGTGATCAAGGCCGACGGATTGGCCCTCGGGAAAGGCGTGATCATTGCCTTTACCCGTGAGGAAGCGAAAAATGCCGTTGCGGAGATCATGCAGCAGAAGAAGTTCGGCAAGAGCGGTGATAAGATCGTTATCGAAGAATTTCTGGAGGGCCCGGAAGTATCCGTGCTTGCCTTCACGGACGGCAAGACCGTGAAGCCGATGGTTTCCTCCATGGACCATAAGCGTTCCGGCGACGGCGATACGGGCCTCAACACCGGCGGTATGGGAACGATCGCTCCCAATCCTTTTTACACCGAAGCAATTGCCGCGGAATGTATGGAAAAGATCTTCATGCCGACCATCCGGGCGATGAATCAGGAGGGCAGGACCTTCCGGGGCTGCCTGTATTTCGGGCTGATGCTGACCAAGGACGGCCCGAAGGTCATTGAGTATAACTGCCGCTTCGGCGACCCCGAAACGCAGGTGGTGCTGCCGCTGCTGGAAAGCGATCTGCTGACCGTGATGCAGGCGACCGCGGAAGGAAAGCTGGCTGAAACGGAAGTGAAGTTCAGCAAATCTTCCGCCTGCTGCGTGATCATGGCTTCCGAGGGCTACCCTGTTTCCTACGAGAAGGGCTATGAGATCACGATCCCGGATGCCTGGAAGGATTCGGTATATGTAGCCGGAGCCAAGCTGGAAAACGGCAAGCTCCTGACTGCCGGCGGCAGAGTCCTCGGCGTCACTGCCGTGGAAGAAAATCTGGAGCAGGCCATACGATCCGCTTATAAGGGCGCTGCGGAGATCCGTTTCGATAATGCTTATTACAGAAAGGATATCGGCGCGAGAGCCTTAAAGGAGGCACAGAAGTAACGTGGTATACAGAGTATTTGTCGAAAAAAAGCCGGAACTGGCGCACGAAGCCAGAACGCTGAAGCAGGAACTCAGAACGCATCTGGGTCTTACGGAAATTGAAGATGTCCGGATCATCAATCGCTATGATGCCGAAAATATCACGGAAGCGCTGTTCAGACAGTCCGTTCTGACCGTGTTTTCGGAGCCGCAGCTGGATTTGGTATATGATTCCTTTGACGCCGCGGGCCAAACGGCCTTTGCCGTGGAATATCTGCCCGGGCAGTACGATCAGCGCGCCGACTCCGCCGCGCAGTGCATCCAGCTGAGCGCCAAATGTGAACGTCCGACCATCCATACGGCGAAGATCTATGTGTTCGGCGGCAATGTCACGAAAGAAGCTCTGGAAAAAATCAAGAAATATGTAATCAATCCCGTTGAAGCGCGGGAGACCGGCTTTGAACTGCCCGAAACCCTGGCTGCCGTATACGATATCCCTACGGAGGTCGCGGTACTGGACGGCTTTACGGCCCTGTCCGATGCGGAACTGACCGAGCTGGTCGCGAAATACGGCCTTGCGATGGATGCGGACGATATCCGCTTCTGCCGGGATTATTTCCTTTCGGAGCACCGTGATCCGACGATTACGGAGCTTCGCATGATCGATACCTACTGGTCCGATCACTGCAGACATACGACCTTCCTGACGGTGATCGATTCGGTCAAGTTCGAGGATCCGCTTCTGCAGGAGGCTTACGATGAATATCTCGGGGTACGCGAGAGCCTGGGAAGAACTAAGCCCGTGTGCCTCATGGATATCGCTACGCTGGCTGTCAAGGCACTGAAAAAAGAAGGCAAGCTGGATAAGCTGGATGAGAGCGAAGAGATCAACGCCTGCACCGTGAAGATCGAAGTGGAAGCGGACGGCAAGCGTGAGCCCTGGCTGCTGCTATTCAAAAACGAGACACATAACCATCCTACGGAGATCGAACCGTTCGGCGGTGCAGCGACCTGCATCGGCGGCGCGATCCGTGACCCGCTTTCAGGGCGTTCCTATGTATACGGCGCGATGCGCGTGACCGGTGCGGCCGATCCTACGGTCCCCGTGGAACAGACTCTGCCGGGCAAGCTGCCGCAGAGAAAGATCGTGACCGGCGCCGCAGCGGGATATTCCTCCTACGGCAACCAGATAGGTCTGGCGACCGGCCTGGTCGATGAGATCTATCATCCCGGGTATTCTGCCAAGCGTATGGAGATCGGTGCGGTCATTGCCGCTGCTCCGCAGGAAAATGTTCGCCGCGAGGTGCCTGCCCCCGGGGATGTGGTGATCCTGCTCGGCGGTCCTACCGGCCGAGACGGCTGCGGCGGCGCAACCGGTTCCTCGAAATCCCACACTTCGCAGTCGCTGGAAACCTGCGGCGCGGAAGTGCAGAAGGGAAATGGGCC
>JAZLHR010000020.1:0-5974 GCA_045616945.1 Lachnospiraceae bacterium
CCGCCCCTGCGCTGTTGCAAGGGAGTGCGGACCGCAGCGGTCCGTCAGCCGCAAGTTCTGCCCCTGCTCCCTCCCCTTTTCCAACGTAAGCCGCAAGTGCCGCCGAGAACTGCGCGGTGTCACCGAACACCGCGCATTCAGCGAAGCGCCGAACGGAAACGCATCAGGCGTTTCCGCAGAGTCGCGAGCGGTCGGCTGGGCACGCAGCTGCGAGGCCTTCTCCCACAAAAAAAGCCTTTCCGGCGAAAATCGCTTTCAAGGCGTGCAGGGGTGGGGTGTGAGGGACCGGGAGATAGGGGCGGGGGCGCCTCGCAAGTAGGCCCCGCCCCTGGTCTCCCGGAAAAAGAAATTATGAAGAAAAATAATGTTTAGTCGTGCCTCGGCGAGGTTGGTGAGGGAGAGGGACAGCCGCCCCTGCCCCGGCAGAGGTTGATGAGGGAAAGGGGCAGCTGCCCCTGCCCCGGCGAAGGTTGGTGGGGGAAAGAGCAGCCGCCCCAATTCCTCACCGCAGCGCTTTCCGCAAATAAACCATATCCTTCAGCAATATCCCTTCCTCCCAGATCGGGTGGTCGTAATTGTCCGTAAAGAAGTTTTCAACGATATGATGGCGCCGAAAGCCGCATTTTTCATAGAAGGGGACCGTCAGGGGGCTGTCTCCTGTGCCGACCTGCGCTTCGGAAAATGCGCCGTGATATTGCTCCAATGCTGCCTCGATCATCTTCCGGCCCAGACCGGTCTTCTGATACAGGGGATCCACCGCCAGATTTTTAATCTCCAGCAGGCTCTCTCCTTCTTCCGTGACGACGCAGTCTGCGGCGACCGGATGTCCTTCAAAGGTGCAGAGAGGCTGCTTCTCCTGCTGCGCCCCGTCATTTACCGTACGGTTTTCATCCACCAGCAGGAACAGACGCCCGCGATGCAGATAGCGCAGGACCATATCCTCCTGCTCGTCTGCCAGCAGCAGGATCGGCATATATTTTTCTTTGTTTTCTGTGATTTCGTGCAGCTGCATTGTATTTTCCCCCGTATCCGATATGGTTTTCTTCAGAAAAGCACCGCTGAGAGCAGTTCCCGGCGGTGCGATTTGCTTATTCGACCAGCTTGCCGAGCAGTTTCTGCGTTCTCGCGACAAAAGCGGTCATCGCATCTGCTGTCAAAGGCTTATGAGCCAGCATCGCCAGATCATACAGTTCCTGTGCCACATCCCCGGCGTAGGTCCCTTCCGGTTCCTCCAGCAGGTACCGGACCAGGTTGTTCTTGCTGTTCAGTACAAGCGTGGCGGTCTCCGGCATTTCATCCATCTTCATGCCGTACATCTTCATCATTTCGTTCATACGGCGGGTCTCTTCGGAAAGCGTCATCACGGCTGCGACGCTCTCATCCTTCATCCGGTTCACCTTCAGTTCCAGCTTTTCCTTGCCGAGAGCCTTCGTGAACACAGGCGTCAGCGTCTCTGCCAGAGATTTGGCTTCTTCTTCGGAAAGGGTCTCCGTCACCGCTTCATCGATCACGGAATCTACACGGGCGAAGCGGTAATCCGTATATTGCTGCTCCAGCTTGCTGATGAACGGCTCGTCGATCGAATGTGTGAAATACAGCGCATCCAGCCCGTTATCCTTCAGAATGCGGATATACTGCCCCTGCTGCGCCTCATCCGTCACGTAGTAAATGACCTTCCGCTTGTCGTTCCCTTCCGCCTCGTTCTCGTCTGCGGGCTCGACCTCGACGATTTCTCCTTCTTCCGTCTTGGCCTCTTCCTTCTTCACCGGCTGCAGATATTCATCCAGAGAAACATATTTGCCCTCCAGATTCTTATAAATGATGGCGCTCTTCAGCTTCTCGCTGAACTTGGTATCACGCAGGCAGCCGTACTTGATGAAGGGATGGATATCGCCCCAGTATTTCTCGTAATTTTCCCGGTCGACCTTGAACATGCCGGTCAGCTTATCCGCCACTTTCTTGGTGATATATTCGGAGATCTTTTTGACAAAGCCGTCATTCTGCAAAGCGCTGCGGGAAACATTTAACGGCAGATCGGCACAGTCGATCACGCCCTTCAGAAGCAGCAGGAACTCGGGGATGACCTCCTTGATGTTATCGGCAATGAACACCTGATTGCTGTACAGCTTAATGGTCCCTCCGGCCGGCTCCACCTCCAGATTCAGCTTCGGGAAGTACAGAATGCCCTTCAGACGGAAAGGATAATCCATATTCAGGTGGATATAGAACAGCGGCTCCTTAAAATCGCGGAACAGCTTGGTATAGAGAGCCTTGTAATCTTCTTCCTTGCACTCGTTCGGATTCTTCAGCCACAAGGGTTCGGGATCGTTCAGAGGCTTCGGTTCCTCTTTTGCCTTTTCCTCGCCTTCCTTCTTCTCCTCTGCAGCCTTTTCGGCTTCCTTTTTCACGGTATCTTCATTCGTGAAATAAATCGGCACCGGCATGAAGGAGCAATATTTTTCCAGGATCTCTTTGGCTCTCCACTCATTGGCGAACTCACTGCTGTCATCTGCCAGATACAGGGTGATCTCCGTGCCGCGGTCCTCTTTATTGCCTTCGCTCATGCTGAAGGTCGTGCCGCCTTCGGATTCCCAATAGACCGCATCCGTACCTTCCCGGAAGGATTTCGTACGGATAACGACCTTGGAAGCCACCATGAAAGCACTGTAAAAGCCCAGACCGAAATGACCGATGATCTGATCCTCGGTCGCCTTGTCCTTATACTTGGCCAGGAAATCCGCTGCGCCGGAGAAAGCGATGCGGTTGATGTATTCCTTCACCTCATCCGCCGTCATACCGATACCGTTGTCCCGGAAGGTGATGGTCTTATCTGCGGCGGATACGGAAACATCGATGCGGAAGGCTTCATCCTCCGGCAGCTCCGCCTCGCCGATCAAAGCCAGCTTCTTCAATTTGGTCACTGCGTCGCAGCCGTTGGAAACCAGCTCACGGAAGAAAATATCATGGTCACTGTAAAGCCATTTTTTGATGATCGGAAAAATATTATCGGAATCTATGGAAAGATTTCCCTGTTCGAAACTCATCTTGATCTACCTGCCTTTCTGATACTGCCGGAGCCGGCGTACCTTCGCCTCCCCGACAAAGCGTATTATAACACGGAGCCGAAAAAAGTCAACGGAGAAATAGCACTCATTTCTTTTGAGTGCTAACAACTGATGAAAAAGTTCGTTTCGAAGAGTCGAAAAATAGGCTAAAAAGTTCTTTTCTTTTCCCTTTTTTACCCTTATAATGAAACAGCCGTCCCATTCGGGACTGTTTCGGTTCGCGTATCATATACGGGTTTTACTGCTCTGATCCGCAGGGGGATCCCCTGCCGGAATCCGGCTCCCCGTTCGTCATATCATCGACAGGCTGTATGGCTCATAAGGAGGAAAAAATGCTTTCAGTTGACATGGGTATTGACCTGGGTACTGCCAGTATCCTGGTTTACATAAAAGGCAAAGGGATCGTTCTGAAGGAACCGTCCGTGGTAGCCATCGACCGGGATACACAGGAGATCGTTGCCATCGGGGAAGACGCGCGCCGCATGATCGGCCGCACACCCGGCAACATCACTGCCATCCGTCCTCTGCGTCAGGGTGTGATCTCAGATTACATCATGACCGAAAAAATGCTCAAATATTTTATCACCAAAGCGATCGGCAAACGCACCCTGCGCAAGCCCCGTGTCAGCATCTGCATTCCCAGCGGCGCAACCGAGGTGGAGAAAAAGGCAGTCGAAGACGCCACCTACAATGCAGGCGCCCGTGAAGTCAATATCATTGAAGAGCCCGTGGCGGCAGCCATCGGCGCGGGCATCGATATTTCCAAGGCCTGCGGCAGCATGGTCGTGGATATCGGCGGCGGCACCACGGATATCGCGGTCATCTCGCTGGGCGGTACCGTTGTCAACACCTCCGTCAAGGTCGCCGGCGACGATTTCGATGAAGCCATCGTCCGCTACATCCGCAAGAAACACAATCTTCTGATCGGTGAGCGCACCGCTGAGGAGATCAAAGTCAATATCGGCTGCGTATACGCGCTGCCCGAGACCCTGACCATGGATGTAAAGGGCCGCAATCTTTCCACCGGTCTGCCGAAGACCGTTACCGTCACCTCCGACGAAATGCTCGACGCCCTGCATGATACCGCCATGCAGATCGTGGACAGCGTGCACAGCGTGTTGGAACGCACGCCTCCCGAACTGGCCGCGGATATTTATGAGCGCGGCATCGTTATGACCGGCGGCGGCAGTCTTACAGCTGGCTTCGACGAATTGATCGAAGAAAAAACCGGCATCAATACAATCATTGCAGAAGATCCCATGACCGCCGTTGCCATCGGTACCGGCCGCTATGTGGAATTCATGCACGACGGAGACCGGGGGAACCACTAACCCCGTCCCGCGGTATCAAAGGAGAAATGCATGGCAGTCGTACGCGGTTATGTTTCGCATATCATTTACAGAAATGCCGATAACGGATATACTGTCATGGAACTGGAAAATGAAAACGCTCCCGTCACGCTGGTAGGCATTCTGCCGGAGGTGGACGAGGGCGAGCCTGTCGAAGCCGAGGGGGAATATATCAACCACCCGATCTACGGCGAACAGCTTTCCGTAAAGCGTTTTTCACTCTCCCAGCCGGAGGGTGTCATTGCGATAGAACATTATCTGGGGTCCGGAGCCATCAAAGGCGTCGGGCCTGCTTTGGCGTCCAGGATCGTGAAAAAATTCAAGGGCGATACGCTCAGGATCCTGGAGGAGGAGCCGGAAAAGCTTGCCGAGGTCAAAGGGATCAGCCCGCAGGGCGCCAGAAATATCAGCGAACAGGCGATCGCCAAGCGGGAAATGCGGGATGCGATGCTTTTCCTGCAGCAATACGGGATATCGCTCCGCCTTTCCGTCAAGATCTATGAAAAATACGGCAGCGGTCTTTACGAGATCATCCGGAGCAATCCGTACCGGCTGACAGAGGATATCGTCCGCGTCGGCTTCCGGCTGGCAGATGAGATTGCCCGCAAGGTAGGCATCCGCGAGGATTCGGAATTCCGACTCCGCAGCGGCCTCGTTTACGCGATGTCTCAGGCGCTGGGGGCGGGGCATATCTATCTGCCGAAAAGCACGCTCGAACAATATGCAGGCGAGCTGCTGGATGCGCCGCCGGAGCTGCTGGACCGGTATATCGTCGATCTGACTGCCGACCGTCATTTTGTCATGCGGGAGCTGGATGGCGTCCCCGTGGTCTATCTGGCGGCATATTACTACATGGAAGCGGCTTCCGCGGCCATGCTGCACGCGCTGGACCTTCCTCTTCTTTCCGATACGAAGGGTCTCAAAGCGCGCCTGACCGCTCTGGAAAAAAATGATCATATCGGGCTTGAAGAGCTGCAGCGGCAGGCCGTGACCGTCGCGGCAACGCGCGGACTCACGCTGCTGACAGGCGGTCCCGGGACCGGCAAGACCACAACGATCCGCACGATGCTTCGCTTTTTCGAGGAACAGCAGCTCACCATTTCTCTGGCGGCCCCGACCGGCCGCGCTGCCAAACGCATATCCGAGACCACCGGCAGACCGGCCATGACACTGCACCGTCTGCTGGAATTCAACGGCAGTCCCGAAGACGGTGACCGCGATGAGACTCTTCTGAAATTTGAAAGAAACGAATCCCATCCCCTGGAGGCAGATGTCATCATCGTGGACGAAGTGTCCATGGTCGACCTTCCGCTGCTCTATGCGCTGCTGAAGGCGGTCGTCCCCGGGACCAGGTTGATCCTGGTGGGCGATGCCGATCAGCTGCCCTCCGTCGGCCCCGGCAACGTACTGCGGGATATTCTGAAAGCAGATGTCTTCCCGCATATCTGCCTGGAAAAAATTTTCCGGCAGGCAGAGGCCAGCGATATCGTCCTGAACGCGCACCGGATCCGCAAAGGAGAACCGGTCGATGCTTCCGCCCGCAGCAAGGATTTCCTTTTC
>JAZLHR010000021.1:0-11507 GCA_045616945.1 Lachnospiraceae bacterium
GAGCCGACCGAACCGGCAGCCGAGCCGAGCGAACCGGCGACCGAGCCGAGCGAACCGGCGACCGAACCTAGCGAACCGGCGACGGAACCGAGCGAATCGGCGATTGAGCCGACCGAACCGGCAGCGGAACCGACGGAACCGGCGACCGAGCCGACCGAACCTGCAGCGGAACCGACCGAACCTGCGACCGAACCGACGGAACCGGCGACTGAGCCGACCGAACCGGCAGCCGAGCCGAACGAATCGGCGGAACCGAACAATATATGAACCGAAAATGCCTCTTTCCCGGAAAAAACGGGGGAGAGGCATTGTTTTTTGCGAAATTCTGCGGTTGTTTCTTGCTTTTTCTGCCGGGCCGTATATAATGGGTTCGGTTGGCGGGAACGTTGGATCCTGCGAAAAATGACACGAAAGGGAAGGGTTTGCCATGGATTCCAAGGCACTGAAGAACAAAGATATCCTCGAGGGGCCGCTGCTCGGCTCCGTTATTTCCTTTACCAGCCCGCTGGTATTGATATACATGCTTCAGGTATTCTACCGTGCGGCGGATATGCTTGTGGTAAATCTCAGTCACCGCAGCGGTGCCGTAGGAGCTATCGGCACCTGCAGCCCCATGATTTCGCTGGTGACCTTCGCCTTTATCAATTTCTCTATCGGCGGCGATGTACTGATCGCCAGAAATGTCGGCGCAAACGACCGTAAGGCTACGGAAAAGGCTGCTCATACCACCTTCCTGGCAGGCATTATCTTCGGCCTGGCGGGCGGGATCATCGGCGTAGCCTTTGCCACCCCCGTTCTGAGGCTGCTGGGCGCGGACGGAGCCATTCTGGAAATGGCCTCCACCTATGCCCGTATCGTATTTGCGGGGATCCCCTTCAACAGTCTGACCAGCTATCAGATGGCTTTGTTCCGGGCCAAGGGCGACACGAAAACGCCCTTTTCCGTGATGGCGACCGCGGGTGTCCTGCATATCATCCTGGCGCTTTTCTTTGTCGTTGTGCTGCATTCGGATGTCGCGGGCGTGGCCTTTGCGACGCTCCTCAGCAATCTGTTCTCCGCGGTATGGCTGTATATCAAGCTGCGCCGGGAGGACAGCTGGGTAAAACTGGTGCCTTCGAAAATGCACCTGGACAAGGCTTCCTTTAAGGAAATCGTCCGGATCGGTATCCCGGCCGGGCTGCAGTCCATCTTCCTCTGGGGCGCCAATATGTTCGTCTCCTCCGCCATTCTGACCATGAACGATATCGTGTGCCCGGGCGGCACCTTTGTCGTGGACGGCGATGCCGCGGCCTATACCATCGAAGATTTCGCCTACGTGATCTCCGATACGCTTTTCCAGACCGCGACGACCTTTACCGGCCAGCATCTGGGTGCCGGGAAGATCCGCCGTATCCGGAAGGTCCGCAGAATCTGTACGCTTTGCGGCGTTGTCGCTATTGGGGTGTTCGGCGGGCTCATTTTCCTGGCAAGAAAGCCGCTGCTCGGACTGCTTCTTACCGATGCGGAGGCATATCCCTACGGTGTGACCCGTTTGGCCTTTATGCTGCCTACGTTCCTGATCTGCTGCACGATGGATATCGGCTCCGGTATCCTGTGCGGCTGCGGCAAGTCCGCGGTCTCCTCCGTGAACTCTTTGCTCCTCGGCTGTGTGGGCAGGATCCTGTGGATCCTCCTTATTTTCAACCCGAATCCGAGCCTGTTCAATCTGTATATCGGCTTCCCGATCACCTGGGGACTGACTTCCGTTCTGCATTTTATCTGCAGCGAGAAGATCCTCGGAAAGCTGCAGAAGCAGCAGGATGCGCTGGCGGAGAGCTGAACGGGATCCCGAAAGAAATACCAAAGCGCCGGACCATTCACGGTCCGGCTATTTTTGTGTGATAAAGCCGTTATGCGGCAGCTGTGCCGGTACGGGCAGCCGGGCACAGGGAGCGGCGGCAGACTGTGAGCTGACGAAAAATCGAGTGGGGGAGCAGGGGTCCTCCACTCGGCGGGTCATATCGAAAATGGGGCTTATTTGCCGATATCGGTGATCACGGTGCCTTCGCCCATCACGGTCGGCAGCTTGCCGTCCCAGTTCTCGTAGAATTGCTGCTTCAGGACTTCTTCGGTCAGGGACTTGGCCAGCTTCTCGTTAGCGGCAGCCTGAGCTTCCGCCTTGGTGGCGATGACCTCTGCTTCTGCCTGTGCGGCGATCTTGGCTACCTCGGCATCGGCCTGCGCCTTGATCTTGGCGACCTCAGCGTCCGCATTGGCCTGGATCTTGGCAGCTTCGGCAGCTGCTTCAGCGGAGGTGATGGAGACCTTCTTATCGGCATCCGCCTTGTCGATGGCAGTCTGGTTTTCGATCGCCTGACGTTCCTGCGTCTGGCGGGCAATGGACTTGGCGGAGATCGCCGCATTGTAGGACTCTTCGAAATCCATCTGGTTGATGGTCACCTTGGCGATACGGAGCACGTCGCTGCCGTACTTCTCATTGATGGCATCCGCCAGCTTCTCCTGCGACAGGCGTTCAATGCTGGTACGGACGGTCACTTCTTCGGTCTTCAGTTCGACCATGGCCGCCTTGATGGCGGAGGAAACCAGCGTGTCGTTCAGAAGAGAACTGGGGTCGTTATCAATGGCCGCGCAGATCCAGGCAGCCTTGGCGGCGTTGATCTGGTAGCTGACCACGATATCGGAGGCGTAGACAGGCGTCTTTTCACTGGATTCGCCCCAGATCTGCGTCGCGATGAGCTTATCTGTCTGCTTGGTGTTCACGAGGCGGATGTCCTGCACGAAGGGGATCTTCCAGTTGAAGCCCGTCATGACCGGTGTGGTAGAGATCTGCCCGAAGGTTTCGCGTACGCCGGTATAGCCGGTAGGAACGATCGTGAAGCACTTGGCTCCGATCCAAAGAATTGCACCGACGATGATGAGCGTCTTCATGGAAGCGGCCTTCCCTCTTCTTCTCTGGAGGGCAACGAGCACGATACCGGCCAGGATCAAAATGACCCCGAAAATGGAAACGATATTATTCATAGATACTCCTTCTCTGCGCAGGGGGCGCAGCCCTGAACCGCTTGTTCGGTTCGATGCAGTCAGTATACAGGAAAAAGTGGGCATTGAAAAGCGCGGATCCTGCGGGATACAGAGGAGTAATCCGCAGAAAACAGGCTCTTTTTCTTCTGTATTGCGGCTTATTCCTCACCCGGGGCCTTGAAAGCTTCCTCCAGACCGTCCTTTACGAGATCGTCTGCCAGTGTTTTGACTCCGTCCGCCAGAGATCCCTTGGTCACCTCGGCGCCTTCGGTCAGCGCATTTTTGATCGCGGCATCGGCTGCGTCACCCATGGCTTCCTTTACACCGCCGCCGATCAGATCCATTCCGACGTCGGCGCCGGTATTGACAAGGCCTTTCCCGATGCCTCCCACGACCGCCTCGGTCATATCCTTCCCGTTTATGGTCGCGTCCATGGCGTCCTTATAGACTTCTCCGATCACATTGGCGGCGAGCTTGGCGCCCGCGCCGTCCACATTGTCCTGGACCACGCCGATCCCGCCTTCGATGGCTCCCTGTGCCGCCCCGACCAGCACGTTTTTATCGTTGACATAGGCTTCCGTCGTCCGGGCAGCCGTGTTCTTGAGCATCGTGTAACCGGCCTTGATATCCTTGCGCCCGGTGACGTCCGCCAGCACGTCGATGGACGTATCGGCGGCTTTTTCCACGGTCTCCGCGTAGGCCTGCTTATTCCCGAGCTCACCTTCGAGCTCCTGATATTCGTAGGTTTCGACCTCGGCCTTCCCCTGGGCCGCACCGATTTTCTGACGGAGAGCGTCCTCGTCGTACGGGGAAACATTGTATTTTTCACCGAGTCGGCCCATATACTCTTCGCGCGCAGCCTCCTCCGCTTTCTCCGCGGCGTACTGCCCCGCGTATTGAGAAAGGCCCCGGTTGGCATCCCGCTGGGCCGATATCGCCTCTTCCGCCGCAGCCGTATCCATGCGGATCGCAGCGGCATTTTCCGCGCGGCTTTCGAGCGAGGCTTTCAGTTCGGCTTCGGTATAGACCGCGCCCGTGAGAGGATTCGTGTAGGTCCCGTCGCCGTTATTTTTATACAGGCGCTGCTCGCCCGTCGCCGGATCGGTGACATTCAGATCCCCGTCTCCGTCGCGGCTGATATGCGGGCCGAGATCCCCGATGCCCGCTGCGGCGCCTCCCGCGGCCTCACCCGCCGCTGCTCCGAGAGCTCCGCCCGCAGCCGCACCGACACTGGCGGGGGCAGCCGCACCCGCCCCGCTGATGCTTCCGAAGATCGCGGTGATCAGTGCGGTCAGTACGATCGCCGCAGGGGACGCGGGGAGATCCAGATAATCGGGATTGTAGGAAAGCTCGCGGCGGATATCGGTATCCTCCCGCGTGATCTCTCCGTCACCGTCAAAATCCATCAGATCCGGAAGGGGCTGGCCGTATTCGTTTTCCTCCCCGCCGGAGTAGGAAAGACGGCCGCGGTAGGGCACGTATTTTACGTCATCATCTTCCTCTTTTTCATCGGAGGCGGAAGAACCGCTCTTGAAACCGTACAGTGTGAAGCCCTGAGAAAAATGAGATGCCGTTTGGCTCCAATAGGTATAGGTGTCCGGATTTTCCGTCCCTTCGGGATAACTGCGGCGCACGCATCTTGAACCGGAGGAATGGACCTCCAGCCCGCCGTTTTGTTTGTCTTTGGTGCTGAAGGACAGGACCAGCTCAAACGATGTCATCTCATGGATGTATTTTTTCGTTTTGCCGCTGCGCACACTGACCAGGTCGGTCGAGATTCCGTCCCCGAGCTTGGCCGTAAACACGGCCCTGTAGCCGGTCCTGCTACCGGGATCCTTGATGAACCCGTCTCCCGTAAATTCGACCGTGGGAACGGTCACGGAATACAGGATATCACTGTCTGTGTAGGAATAATCGTATCCGGGCAGGGTAAAGGAATATTTCCGGTCCGAGCCTCTGGATATCTTGATTTCCCCGGCCCTGTAAAAGGAATAATACATCCATTGATCCCAATCGGTGTAATGGTATCCGTATGTTTCCTTGTTCTCCTTAAAGAACGGGTCGATCACGATCGTATAGGAATCGCCTGCGGCGGATACGGCGGCGGGGAAACAGGAAACGAAAATGAGGACGGCTAATAAAGCGGCAGCCGGCTTCTTTCTGACGAAGAGGGAAATAAGGATGCCTGCCGCCGTCAGCAGGATGCCCAGGATAAAAGTGAGGAGCGGGAGCCGTGCGAAGGTGATCGGCAGGCTGAGCGCAAATCCGAGCGAAAAGCCCGTGATCACACGGCTGACGGCTGTGAGAGAGGGCGTTTTCCCGCCGGGAAATTTATTCATGATACCGAAGATCAGTGAAAACAGAAGTCCGTTCCTCTTTCCCAGCGCGGAAAGCGCTCCGACGGCTGCGGCAGCGGCTGCGGCGCAGTTCACGGGGCTGGAAGTGACATTGAAGAAGCAGTAGAGCAATACCCCGAGCCCGCCGCCGATGAGGAGGGGCGAAACGGCAGAAAGGCCGCCCGCGAAAAC
Source organism: Lachnospiraceae bacterium (assembly GCA_045616945.1). Classification (GTDB taxonomy): domain Bacteria; phylum Bacillota; class Clostridia; order Lachnospirales; family Lachnospiraceae; genus UBA6987. The sequence goes on from JAZLHR010000021.1 coordinate 5,550, forward strand.
GCCCTTCATTCCTTTTGCGGTGCCCTTGAAGGGGTTCCTCTTTTCACAGACCGCAAGGACGATCATATTCACGGCCGCGGCGAATACGGCTTTGCCGAATATCCCGCCGAGCGCGCCGAACAGACCGCCGAACATCCCGCCGTTTGCATAGGTGAGCGTATAGAAAAACCGCAGCGCGGGGACGTTGACGCCGAAGGCGGACATCAATGAAAAGACGAGCCAGACCGCGCAGAGCACAAAGGTCGGGATCAGCTTTTTGGGATTCTTCAAAAGATTTTTCAGTTTACAAATCAGGGCTTTGAAAAAACCTGCCTTGTTTTTTTCTTCCATGGCTGCCTCCTTGGATTATCTTTGGGTAAATGGCACGGCGGCTGCTTTGCCGGCGGCGGAAAAAACGATTCTTCAATTCGTATTACTCATCCACGATGAATATTAGCATAAAGCACCTGAACCTTCAACTATGATTTCGGCGCGGACCGATACTTTTGAAAAAAGGCAGCGGTGCCGGAAAAAGGAAAGCGGGACCGAAAAAAAAGAAAAGCGGCGCCGGGAAAAAGGAAAGCGGGGCCGGGAAAAGGCAGCGGCGCCGGGAAAAGGCAGCGGGACCGGGAAAAAGGAAAGCGGGACCGGGAAAAAGGAAGCGGCAGCCGGGAAACCGTTGTAAATAAACGGGGAGCGGGGTATAATACCGAAAAATGCTGCAGCGCGGCCGGGAGCCGCGCGGTTAGGGGCAAAGATGATCATTTACGGCGAAAAAGTGAACCATTTGGAAAATCCGCTGGGTTTTGAACTGGAACGGCTTTCATTCAGCTGGAAGGTAAAGGACGCGGCGGGGAGCGCGCAGAAAGAAGCCAGGCTTGCGGTCGCGGCAGGGGAGGATATGCACAGTCCCTGTCTGGATACCGGCTGGCGCGCGGATCTGAATGCCTTGGGAACGGCTGCGGAACTGCCGCTCCGGCCCCGGACCCGCTATTATTGGCAGGTCTCCGTGCGCAGCGACGCCGGGGAAGAAGCATCCGGCGCGGTCTGCTTTTTCGAGACCGGCAAAATGGGCGAACCCTGGCAGGCACAGTGGATCACCGCTTCGGCGGAGGAAAAGCGTCAGCCTGTATTTTGCAGGGAAATCGCTCCGGAGGCGGGGAAAGAGGTCGCGTCTGCCCGCCTGTATATCTGCGGACTGGGCCTGTATGAGGCACGCTGGAACGGACGCAAGATCGGCTGCGAATATCTGACGCCTTACTGCAACAATTATCATGCCCGCATCCAGTATCAGACCTTTGATGTCACGGAACAGCTGCGGGGCGGCGCCGGTGAGCTCAGCGCGGAGCTGGGCGAGGGCTGGTGGATCGGCCGCTTCGGCTTCAAAACCGCGCAGACAAAGCAGTTCGCGCATTACGGCAGCCGTCTGCAGCTGCTGGCGGAGCTGCGTATCCGCTATACGGACGGCAGTGAAACGACCGTCGGGACCGATGACAGCTGGCTTGTCCGCCGGAGCCAAATCACCTTCAGCGGCATCTATGACGGAGAATGGAAGGATACGACCCTGCCCGAGCTGCCTCCGGAAAAGGCGCAGCTCACAGAGGCCCCCGCGGGAAAGCTGACGGAGCGGATCAGTCTGCCCGTGACCGTGCAGCAGGAAATGCCCGCCGTAGAGCTGGTCACTACGCCGGCAGGCGAGACTGTATATGATCTGGGGCAGAATATCGCCGGGATCTTCCGTCTGCGTGTGCATGAGCCGGCCGGTACCGAGGTGCATGTACAGGTGTGTGAGATCCTGCAGGACGGGAATTTCTACCGCAAAAACTATCGGAACGCGAAGGCTGAATACCGTTTTATCTGCGACGGAACAGAGCAGGTGATCGAGCCTTGCTTTACATATTACGGATATCGCTATGCGAAGGTCGAGGGCATGAGCTCCCCGCAGCTTTCTGATTTCACGGGGGCAGTGCTTTCCAGCGATCTGACCGTGACCGGGCAGCTGGAGACCGGCAATGCGAAGGTGAACCGGCTGATCGCAAATGCTTTCTGGAGCCAGACCGACAATTTCATCGATGTTCCCACAGACTGCCCGCAGCGCAATGAGCGTATGGGCTGGACCGGCGACGCCGAAGCTTTCTGCCCGACCGCCTGCTTCAACAAGGACAGCTATGCGTTTTTCCGGAAATTCCTGCTGGATACCGTGAGCGAGCAGCGCATGAACGGCGGCTGGGTCCCTGCTGTGGTGCCCAGCTTCGGTTATACGGTTTATTCCAGCGTCTGGGGGGACAGTATCACACTGATCCCCTGGACCATGTACCGCCGCTACGGCGACAAGGGCATCCTGCGGGACGCATTTCCGGGGATGAAGATGTGGGTGGATCATATCCGCGCGCTGGATGGGTCGGACCACGCCTGGCGGAGACATTTCCACTACGGCGATTGGCTTTCTCTGGACGGCCTCAAGGATAAGGACAGCTGGTACGGCGGCACGGAGGAAGGCTTTGTGGCGGATGCGTTCTACTATAACAGCGCCGATATCACCGCAAAAACGGCGGAGATCCTGGGCGATACCGTGGCCGCCGCGGCTTATCACGGGCTGGCGGAGCGGATCCTGAAGGGGATCCGGGCGGAATATATTACGCCTGCGGGGCGCTGCGCCATCATGACCCAGACCGGGCAGGTGCTGACGCTTGCATTCGGGCTGAGCGAGCATCCGGAAAAGGCTGCCGCGGAACTGAAGCGGCTTTTGCTGGTAAACGGCGGCAGACTGACGACAGGCTTTGTGGGGACGCCGCTGCTTTGCGAGACCCTGACGCAGATCGGAGAGCCGGAGCTGGCGATGGATCTGCTGCTGAACGAGGAATATCCGGGCTGGCTGTACGAGGTGAACCTGGGGGCGACCACCATCTGGGAACGCTGGAACAGCGTGCTGCCGGACGGGCATATTTCCGATACGGGCATGAACAGTCTGAACCACTATGCCTACGGTTCGGTGGTCAGCTGGATATACGAGCGGGTGGCCGGGCTGCGCCAGGCAGATGGTTCCGTGGGCTACCGGCGCTGCGAACTGGCACCGATCCCGGACCGTCGGCTGGGATACGCGGAGGCGGAATATCAGAGCGCGTCCGGCACCTGGAAATGCGGCTGGCGATATACGGAGGACGGAAAGCTGGAAGTCTGCGGGGATGTGCCCTTCGGGTGCAGTGCCTGCCTGCTGCCTCCGGTGAGCGGGGCGGAAAAGCGGGAACTGGCTCCCGGCCCGTTCCGGTTTGAATATACGGTCACGGAGGGATAAGCCGGTACCGCGGCAGGAACTGCCCGGGGAGAGCACGGACGAAGGCTGTTTTCTCCGCTGCCGTTTATTAAGGAAAATGAATGGATTTATGCGCATCCGGTTTGATTTTTCAAACCGGATGTTTTTGGTGTACGGAAAATCCCCAAACAGTAATTCATAGACTATAATTGTTTTTGACAGTCGGATTTGCGGAAAGAAGACAGAAGTGAGTTTTGCAAACCGATCTTCCGGGGCGGCTGACCCGAAGTTGGTTCTGCAATCAACTTTTTTGTGATCAACTTCGGATCGCAGTGTAACCGCACGGGGATATTTGGCGATATAAAGGGTAGAAGGACCAATGGAAATGCTGCAGGGACGGAGGCAGTAAAAAACAGACTCTTGAGGTTGAATATGGATGACAGGGAAATAGTACAGCTGTTTTGGGAAAGAAACGAAGAAGCGGTCCGTGCCGCTGCCCAAAAATACGGCTCCCATATCAGAGGGGTGGCTTACCAGGTCACAAGGAGTCACGAGATCGCGGAGGAATGTGAAAATGACACTTATCTGGAGCTTTGGAACCGGATACCGCCCGATCGGCCGGAAACATATCTGGAATCATATGTGCTGCGCATCGGGCGCTGCATTGCCATTGACAGATGCCGGAAAGACACAAGACTGAAAAGAGCCGCCTATCTGACGGAACTGACGGAGGAAATAGAAATGTATATCCCGTCGGAAAAGGATGTGGCAGAGGAACTGGAAGTAAAACAGTTAGGAGAAGCTATCAATCGGTTTGTGCTCGGCTTATCGGAGGAAAAGCAGGTGATGTTTGCATGCCGCTACTACTATCTGGATTCGATAGCGGAGATTGCAGAGCGGCTTTCAGTCAGCAGCAGTAAAGTCAAGGTCACTTTGCTGCGGATCCGCAGGAGTCTGCGTGATTACTTGAAAAAGGAGGGGTATACAGTATGAACAGAGATCGTCTCGATTGTTTCGGATATCTGGATGAGGAACTGATCGCAAAAAGCCATTCATACAAGGCGGAACCTCGAAAAAGTTGGGGGAGAAAGTGGGTTGCGGCAGTTTTCTGTGTCTTGCTGGGGATTGCAGGCGGTTTAGGGGCATCGGCGGTAAGCAGAGATTTCGGCAGTGAATTACTGTCGATAGAAACGGAGATCCCGGAAGGCTTGACTATGACGATTTTGGGAGCCGACAGATTTGATGCCAGCGTCCATATCAAGAATGATTCTGAGTTTCCCGTTATATATGGGGGACCATGCTGTTTGCAGAAATGGGACGGTACGAAATGGATAGAGGTACTGGCGGATGAACATGCAATTTATCCGTCCGGTCCGCATACATTGCAGCCCGGGGAACAGATGTATGGATTGTGCGGTACGATGGTCTATAAGAAACGTCTGGAGGGGTCATACCGTTTTATGATCGAACTAGAGGTATGCACGGAGGAGCCTTACCCGGTGGTGTTGAGGGCGGAATTTGAAGTGACAGGCAATTAAACGGCTTGTCGATGACAGAGGAGCCACGAAAGGAAGAAACGTTATGAGAAAGCTGCTTTCATTATCAGAGGCAGCGGTGGCGTTGGTATCTGGCTGTACGGAAAGTGTCTTGGCCGGAGGCGCAAATGGGAGAAATATATCACTGCATCACTAACCGCAGGCGGCAGATATTAACTTTAAGTGCGTGAGGGCGAGGGGGAAATGGAGAAGGAAAACTTTAGAAGAATGATGATTCGATTGCTTCCGGCGGCCGTGGCGGTTCTTTCTGTCCTTTGCATCTGGATGTGTTTGAAACAGCGAAACCAGAGCGAAAGAGCGAAAGAATGTATGCGTCAGCTCTCGTTTGCGATGGAAATTGTAAAAAGAGAAAACATTGATAGGCCGGAAATGCAAGCGTCTGTTATCAGTCATGTTTATGCTGCTTATACCCAGTGCGATGATGTGCATCTTGCGGGAAAAATATACGATTTATGGAACGATTTGGTTTTCAGAGGGCTCCCCATTTTTGAAAACGGGAAGACCTTGGGCACTGCTCTGAATTTGCTTCTTGGTGAAGCGGAATAAAAAAAACAGGAGGAAAGATTATGAGAAAATTTGTTGTGTTTCTTGCATTGGCAGGAATGTTAGCCGTTTTATGCCCTCAAAGTGTTTACGCCGAAGGCACCGGAGAGAAAAGGATAGTAGTATCTGATTCGGGCTATGAATCCCGGACTGGAAAGTTGGTATAACAGCATAGGCAGCTATACTCATACAAAGAGAATATTAGCTGTAAGCCCTTCTATTTCTATTGAGTTTCCAAGTGTATTTTCAGCTTCTGCTGGGATTGATGTAGGATTTTTAGCGACGAAAGAAATCAGAGGCGTTGAATTCGAAGTGCATTATGTTCCCTGACAATCTGCGATAATGCAACCTCTCTTTTGGGTAGTATTTGAAGGGGAAAGTTTCGTGAGCTACATCAAAAATCCGTACAAAATGTAGAATAGGAAGAATAAAACGAGTAGTTTTTCCAGAGAAATCGCCAGAAGACTGATTTCCCGGGGCAGCTGACCCGAAGTTGGTTTTCAATCAACTTTTTTCAAAATTTTTGCCGCTTTTGAAAATATTCGCCGTTATTTGTTGTGTATAGAGGCAAGAGGTCAGTGGCGGTCTCAGTTGTTTATGGCTTTTTCTGGCTTATCAGCGTGCAGT
>JAZLHR010000022.1:0-22183 GCA_045616945.1 Lachnospiraceae bacterium
CTCCTGTTTTTTCTCCTTTTCCCACACTAAATTCATCGATTTCCCATACTAAATCCAAGCGTTTATCTACTGTGGGATTTACTTTGGGAATTTACGAAAACAGATATTTCCGCGGAAACAGGCAGGCGTCGGGGGGCGGCTCCGTCTCGGGGAGGGCAAAGCGGGGCATACAAGATTTTTGTGGCAATCGAAGGGATTTGAGAGTATAATAGGAAAAAGTGCGGGAAGATGTGTGCCGGGACGCCGGCCGCGCTGCATGAGCAAAAGAAAAGGATGGACTGCTATGGGAAAAAGATCCGTGAAAGAGAACAAATCGGTATATCAGCTGAGCCGCGAGGAAGCCGGGCTGACCCGGGACGGTGCAGCCGAGGTGCTGGGCTGTCTTTCGGCAGACAGGATCGAAAAACTGGAATCCGGTGTGCTGCAGCCGCATCCGGAAGATGTGCTTTTGATGGAGGACGGGTACAAAAAGCCCGGGCTGTGCAATTATTATTGCTCGCATGACTGCGCTATCGGGCGCCGCTATGTTCCTTCGGTAGAGAAGAAGGAACTGGCGCAGATCGTTCTGGAAACATTGGCCGGGCTGGATGCGCTTGATAAAGAGAAGAGCCGTCTGGTGGAGATCGCCGTAGACGGAAAGATCGATGCGAAGGAAAAGCCGGATTTTGAACGGATCCGCCGGGAACTGGAAAAGCTTTCCCTGACGGCGGGAGCACTTCAGCTGTGGGTGGCCGGCGCTTTGATGGCCGGTGAGATGGAAAAATAAGAGACGGAACGCTCCGTCCGGGAGGAAATATTTCATGGGAGATGGCAAAGTCCTTTGCGGCTCTAATTCATATACGGAAAAATTTTACTTCAATGACGAGTTCCGCTCGGTTCCGGAACCTGTTAAAAGGGAACTGCAGATGATGTGCGTCAGCTTCACGGAACAGGTGGGCGGCACTTTGATGGTCAGCTTCACGGAGCAGGGAGAACTGCGGCTGGAACTGGGCAAGGACGACGCGGACTATCTGTACGACGATATCGAAGCGGAGCTGGCGATCCGTCAGCTGCAGAAGGAAAAACAGGAACTGTTCCTGCAGCTGGAGGAGTATTACAGGTCGTTCGTTCTGCGCACGGTGAGAGCGGAGGCTGCCGCCCGGGAACTGGAAGAGTTTCTGCTGCAGGAAGAACGGGAAGCCGCCGAGCTCGAAGCCCTGATGCGGGAAGAAGAGGAACCTTTCGAGGAAGAGGACGCCGAGGAGGAAGAGGATCCGATCGAATACGGCGAAGAACTGTACGAGGACGAAATGGCCGCCAGGCTTGCGGAGGAATTCGAGGACCCGGATGCGCCCGCGGAACAGGAAATCGAGGAGATCTCCCTGGATGACTATCTCGGAGAATTGCTGCATCATGACTGAAGCGGGCATGACAGATCAGGGCGGCGGTCCCGTGTGCCTGCACATCGGTGATCTGCCTCTCCATACACGCACTTTTCTGGCACCGATGGCCGGTGTCAGCGACCTGGCCTACCGGCTGATCTGCCGGGAAATGGGCGTGGAGCTTTCCTGGACGGAAATGGTGAGCGCCAAGGCCATGTTTTACGGAAACCGTGGGACGGAGCAGCTGCTGCAGCGGGCTCCCGGCGACGGCTTGACGGCGGTGCAGCTGTTCGGCTCCGATCCGGATATCATGGCGGATATGGCCGTGCGGCTGGAAGAATCGTTCGACATCATCGACGTCAATATGGGCTGTCCGGTGCCGAAGGTCGTGAATAATCACGAGGGCTCCGCCCTGATGCTGGATCCGCCGCTGGTCAGCCGGATCCTGGAAACGATGGCGAAGCGTCTGCATAAGCCTTTGACCGTCAAGATCCGCAAGGGCTTTGATGAGCAGCACGTCAATGCGGTCGAGATTGCCAGACGGGCGGAGGATGCCGGTGCGGCAGCCGTAGCGGTACACGGACGGACCCGGGCGCAGGCATACAGCGGCCGTGCGGACTGGAATATCATCCGGGAGGTCAAGGCGGCCGTCAAGATTCCCGTCATCGGGAACGGAGATATCTTCACGCCCGAGGCGGCGCTGCGGATGCGGGCCGAGACCGGCTGCGACGCCGTGATGGTTGCCCGCGGCGCGGAAGGAAATCCGTGGATATTCCGGGATATTTTCACGCTGGAGCGGGGAGAGGAGCTGCCCGCTGCACCGGACCGCGCAGAGCGTGCGCGCGTGATGCGCAGACATGCGGAGCTGCAGCTGGAGGAGAAGGGAGAAAGGGTCGGCCTGCAGGAAATGCGGAAGCATCTGGCATGGTACACGGCCGGGATCCCGGGCGCCGCGGAGCTGCGGAGGATCGCCTCTGCGCTGAGCAGCCGGGAGGAACTGGATTCGTTTTTGGATTTGTTTTTGCAGGTTGACAAGTCCGCAGGGGAGCGAGTATAATACAAAGCTGCGGTCGTGTATGCGGCTGAGGAAATTCCCGGGAGGAATAGAAAATGGCTGAGAAGAAGATCCTGACCCGTTCAGGTTTAGAGAAGCTGCAGGAAGAATTAAAGCATCTGACTTTGGTAGAGCGCAAGGAGATTTCCGCCAAGATCAAAGAAGCCAGAGAGCAGGGCGACCTTTCCGAAAACGCTGAATATGATGCCGCGAAGGAAGAACAGGGCCATATCGAGTCCAGAATCAAGGAACTGGAAGCTCTGATCAAAAATGTGGAAGTCGTCGAAGAGGACGAGATCGACTACGAGGCCGTCCATCTCGGCTGTATCGTCAAGCTGCGCAGCGAGGACGACGGCGAGGTGATGACGCTTCAGATGGTTGGTTCTACCGAAGTGAGCAGTCTGAGCGATAAGATCTCCAATGAATCCCCCATCGGACAGGCTTTGATGGGACGCCGGGCCGGTGAAACGGTAACGGTGAATGCGCCTGTGGGCGAACTGAAATTTACAATCCTGGAGATCGAAAGAACCGAGTGATCAAAGCGAGGAAGGAACTGCTGCGGCGGTTCCTTCTTTTTTTCGGCGTAGGCTTCCTGCCATTCCGGCCCGGCGGCAGAATTCAGTGATTCTGCCCTTTATTATCTTTTCAAATTGTGATATACTGACGGGGAGTATCCTGCGGGAAGACCCGGGAAAGGAGAGAGTATGCTGAATGAGAAAAAAGTGGCTGTGATGGCCCGGCTGGCAATCGAAGAGAAGCATGATCCGCGCCAGCGTTTTATCACGAAAAGCTTTTGGACCGCGGACTACCTTCTCTCCGAATTCTGGAAGTCCTTCTGTGCGCTGACCGTGGCTTACGCGGCGGTTTGGGGCCTGTGGCTGGTGGCCGCCAGCGATACGTGGACCTACACCTACCATATCGCGGATGTCCTGAAGCTGGCAAAGAAGGCCCTGATCGGCTACGGTTTTACGCTGCTTTTGGGGATCCCGGTATCTTTGCTGACGCATACCCGGCATTTCCGCGAGGCGTTCCGGAAACAGCAGCGCGCGCGGAAGTATCTGCGGATCCTGGAACGGATGTACGCAGAGGAAGAAGCCCTGGAAAATATTCGTGAGGACAATGCACATGAATGAATTGCTTTACTACCGCCAGGTCGCACGGAAATATTACGCGATCGCCGGCAATTATATAGATATGGCAGCCAAGTTCCTGCTGACTCTGGCTGCGCTGCTGACCGTGAATCGGCATTTCGGGAGCGTCGGCCTGATGGCCAGAACGCCCTTTGTCCTGGCCGTGAGCCTTTTCTGCAGCGTGCTGCCGTGGGGATATGTTCCCTTTACGGCTGCTGTCTGGACCCTGATCCAGCTGGTTTTCTTTTCCTGGGAGGCCGCACTGATCTTCGCGGTGCTTCTGCTTGTGCTGGCAGTCGTGAAATATCTCATGCTGCCGGGCTGCGGCGCGGTCATGGCCCTGCTGCCGCTCCTGCTTACCTGGAAGATCCCTTACGCACTGCCGGTGGTCGTGGGCCTCTGCGGTGAAATGGGAAGCTTTTCCGCGGTCGGCAGCGGCGTGCTCGTCTACTACTTGCTGCAGGTGTTTTACCGGGCGGGCGATTTCCTGAAGGACCCGAAGGCGGCGACCATCGTGGAAAAACTGCTGTATCTGGTGAAGCAGATCGCCGCGTGCAGGGAAATGTATTTCGTTCTGGGTGCGTTCTGCGTCACGACCGTGGCGGTATATCTGATCAGTCATCTTACCCTGAAATATACGCAGTATATCGGGATCGGTGCCGGAGCGCTGCTGGATTTCTTTATTCTGTGGTTTGCGCGCAGCCGCTTCGGACTGTCATTCGGCGCAGGGGAACTCATCGGCGGCTTCTTCTTGGCACTCGCGGCTGCCGGCCTGTATCAGTTCTTTACGCTGGCCCTGGCATACAAACGGACCGAGAAAATGCAGTTCGAGGACGACGATTTCGTATATTATGTCAAGGCCGTACCGAAGGTCGTGGTACCGGAACGGAAGAAGGTCGGTACGGATACGATTCTGTTCAAGGAAGCCGATATTGCACTCATGAAGACCGTCGAAAAAGATGAAGACGGCACGGAAGAAGAAACAGGCAGCGAGGCCGAAGAAGGCCCTGCAGAGGAAACGGAAGAACCATAACCAGAGGTGATGGGATATGTTGGATAAGCTGATGCACTTTGCGAGAATGATCTGGAACGGCCGCGTGCTGCAGATCGGCACCGTCCGGCTGAATGTGCTGAATGTGCTGGAAATCCTGGTACTGGCATTCATCCTGTACCGTCTGTTCCGGTGGTTCAGAAATACGCGGACCGGCTTTTTGCTCCGGGGGATCTTTGTGGTGCTGGCCTTCTTCGGCATTGCAAGACTGCTGGAAATGAATGTTATCGTATTCATTGCGGAAAAGACGCTGAGCATCCTGGTAATCGCGCTGCTGATCATTTTCCAGCCGGAGCTGCGTGCGGCGCTGGAATCCCTGGGACATAAGAATTATTTATTCAACTGGATCGAAAAAAACATCCATCCGGAGAAGGAACCGGTCCAAAGCAAGAAAACGATCGACCAGCTGGTTGATGCCTGCTTCCTGATGGGCCGGGCGAAGACCGGCGCATTGATCGTCATCGAAAAAGAGACTCCGCTGCAGGAATACCGGAAGACCGGCATTGAAGTGGATGCGATCCTCTCCACGCAGCTTCTTATCAACATTTTCGAGAAGAACACGCCGCTGCATGACGGCGCGGTGATCGTGGTTGGCGACAGAGTGGCTGCGGCGACCTGCTACCTGCCGCTGTCCGGCAATCCGGATATCGAGAAATCCTTCGGGACCCGCCACAGAGCGGCCATCGGTGTCAGTGAGACAACGGACAGCCTTACCATCGTCGTATCCGAGGAGACCGGAGATGTGTCGGTGGCTGTGGGCGGTGTGCTGAAGCGGGGACTCAGCCGCGGCGAGCTGCGGAGCGAGATTTCGTCGCTGTTCCGGGAAGAGGAAAAGGAAAAGAACGGCGGCCTTCTGCGGCGCAAAAAGGAAGCTCCCGAATGCGAAGCGGAAGAGCCCGAAGTGAAAGATCCCGAAGTGAAAGAGCCCGAAGCGAAAGATCCCGAAGTGAAAGATCCCGAAGCGGAAGAATCCGAGGCGGAGGATTCCGCAGCGGAAGAGTCCGGAGCGAAAGACACGGAGGCGGCTCCCGAAAAGCGTGCCGGAAGGACCCGCGCGAAGAAGAAAAGGGGCGGGAGAAAGGCTGCTGCGGAAGATACCTCCGCGGGAAAGGCAGAGGATAAGGCATGAAAAAACTATTCAATAACTGGCTGCTGCGGATCCTGGCTCTGTGTGTGGCCGTGGCTTTGTGGTTTGTCATCCAGCGTTATGCGGATCCGACGGCTTCCCGGACCATCAGCAATATCCCCATTACCGTCATCAACGATCAGATGATCGCTTCCGCCAGCAAGACTTACCGGGTGGACAGCCCTTTGTATGCTTCCGTCTATGTGACCGGGATCGGCTCCGTCGTGAACAGCCTGCGTGCGGAGGACTTCTCTGCCGTGGCGGATATTTCCCAAATGTATGATCTGACCGGACAGGTCCCTGTCACGGTCACCTGCCTGCACGGCGATATCCAGCCGAAGCAGGTGGAAAACGAAACAAAGAGCATCAAGATCGTCATGGAAAATATCCTGACGAAGAGCTTTGAGATCAACCTGGATGCCTCCGGGGAGATCGCCGACGGCTTCCGTATGGGGAAGACGGTCCTGCAGCCTTCCCGTGTGGTCGTGCGGGCACCGGAATCCCTGATGCAGACCATCAGCCGTGCCGCTGTCAGCATCGATGTGGCCGGGCTTGACGAGCCGACCAGCTTCAAGGAAGCCATCCGCCTGCTGCGTGAAGACGGTACCGCCGTCGAGCTGGCGGGGCTGGAAAACTGCACTGTCAGCGCCGATTCCGCGGATATTTCCATGGAGATCCTCAGCGTGAAGAATCTGCCGGTGTTTTATACCGTCCGCAATCAGGAAAAGGTATCGTCCGGCTATCGCTTTACCGGCGCGGAGCTGTCTCTTTCCAGTGTGCAGGTGTCCGGGCTCAAGTCGCGCCTGGCTGAGCTTTCCGCCATCACGATCCCGGCGGATAAGCTGGATGTGGCAAATGCCGCGGGAGATATCTCGGTGCGTCTGGACCTGAACGAATATCTGCCCGACGCGATCAATTTTGTCAATAACGAGGACCGTTATCTGACCGTGACGCTGAAGGTCGAGGCTCTGACCACGCAGATCATGGACGTCGTGAATAAGCTCGTCTGGGTCGGCATGGATGAGAATTACGATTATCAGCTGAAGGAAAACAGTGTCAAGCTGTTTTTCCGCGCCCTCCGCGAGGACTTCAATCATTTCAACGATTCTCTGGTAAAGGCAGCGGTAGATGTATCCGGCCTGACCCCCGGCAGCTATCAGCTGGAAGTAAAGGTCGAAGTGCTGGAGGATGTCTTCGAATATATCAGTACCGTTTCCGTAAATGTGGAGGTCACAGAGCGCCCCGGGACCGAGCCGCAGGACAATGACGTGATTCTGTGAGGTGAACCATGAAACTTGTGATTCAAAGAGTTGAAGAAGCGTCGGTCAGCGTCGACGGGGAAGTCATCGGGCAGGTCGGCAAAGGCTTTATGGTCCTGGTGGGGTTCACCCACGGGGATACCGAAGAAAAAGCACAGAAGCTTGCCAAGAAAATGCTCGGTCTGCGGATCTTTCCGGACAGCGAGGGAAAAACCAATCTGTCTCTGGGCGATGTGGACGGCGGGCTGCTGATCATTTCGCAGTTTACCCTGTATGCGGACTGCCGGAAGGGCTACCGTCCCAGCTTTGTGAATGCCGCCGCGCCGGACCGTGCCAAAGAACTGTACGATTATTTTGTGGCGCTTTGCCGGGAAAGCAATCCCAAAGTCGAAACGGGCTCCTTCGGTGCGCATATGCGCGTCAGTCTGGTGAATCAGGGGCCTTTTACCGTTATTTTAGAGGAATAAGGAGGGGGATACATGTTCGTCATCCCTTTATATGATACAGTCGTCCTTCCGGGAGTCCAGTATGTTTTCCGGAAGGAGTATTTGGATGCGGCCGGAATGGGGAAGCCGGAGGAAGGCGGCCCCGCCGTTCTTTTGGTGCTGAAGCAGCCGAAGGAAAGGACCCGGATCACCGCAGATGATTTTTACGGGCTGGGCGTTCTCGGCATCGTGGAGCATATCGACGAGGAAAATATTTCCGTCAAGGCACAGTCGCGTATCCGGCTGGAGGAGATCTGCCCGGAGGACAGTGAATGTACTCTGCTGAAATGGACCGACTGTCCGGAGGCGGATGATATCGGCGCGGAAGAGGCCGGGACCCGTTTTGAAGATATCAAGCAGGATTTTCAGACCTTTATCAAGCAATTCCCGTGGGGCATGTGGCTGCGGGGCATGGTATATCAGTGGAAAAACCACGGAGATATCGTCTGCTCGCTGGGCGCGCATCTGAACGCTCCGCCGGAGGAAAAGTATCATCTGCTGGAAGTGGACAGCCTGCGCGAGCGGATCGGCCTGATCGAGGAAATGGTCAACGATTTCATGGATATGACCGAGCTTTCCGCGGCGGCCGAGGACGAGCAGAAGCAGGCCAGCCAGAAGGTGTACCGCGAGGAATCCCTGAAAAAGCAGATCGAGTATCTGCAGCGCCAGCTGGACGAGATGCACCCGGAAAGTATTTCCGACGTGCGCCTGTTCGAACAGAAGGTGCGGGATGCCGGCATGAACCAGGAAGCGCTGCGTGAGGCGGAAAAGGTCCTGGCCCGCATGCGCCGCGAAGGTCCGGACGGCCACGAATACGGGATCCTGTACGATTATCTGGATTTTGTGACCGGACTTTCCTGGCGGAAGGAGGCCCTTACGGAGCCTGACCTGAAAAAGGCGGAGGAGATCCTGGATCGGGATCACTACGGGCTCAGCAAGGTAAAAAACCGCATCATCCAGCATCTGGCTGTGATGGCACTCAATAAGAAGCAGTCCGGTTCGATCCTGCTTTTCGTGGGCGCGCCGGGCACGGGCAAGACCAGCCTGGGCCAAAGCATCGCGGAGGCGATGAACCGGCCCTACTGCCGCGTATCCCTGGGCGGTGTCCGGGACGAGGCGGAGATCCGCGGCCATCGGCGTACTTATATCGGAGCCATGCCCGGCCGTATCATGGAGGGCATCCGCCGCAGCGGCGGCTCCAACCCGGTGATGGTGCTGGATGAGGTCGACAAGCTCTGCAATGATATGCGGGGGGATCCTTCCAGCGCGCTGCTGGAGGTGCTGGATCCCGAGCAGAATGCCCGTTTTACGGATCATTACATGAACGTGCCTTACGATCTTTCGGATGTGCTGTTCATTTGTACGGCCAATACGACGGAAACGATCCCCGAACCTTTGCTGAACCGCATGGAGGTGATCAGCTTCCGCGGTTATACCGCCGTGGAAAAATACTATATCGCGCGGAAGCATCTGCTGCCGAAGGCGATGGAAAAGACCGGTCTGAAGCCGCGTCATCTGAAGGTGACGGATGAAGCCATCCGCACCCTGATCGACGATTATACGTCGGAATCCGGCGTGCGCGGCCTGAAAAAGCTGCTGGAGACCCTGTGCCGCATGTCCGCACTGAAGCTGGTGCGCGGCGAGCAGAAGAGCCTGACGGTCAGCCCGAAAAAGCTGCCGGAACTGCTGGATACCAAGCCGGTACACCGGGAGGCTGTGCTCGACCCGAAGGAACCCGGCGTCGTGAACGGTCTGGCCTGGACGGCCGGCGGCGGTGAGACGCTGTTCATCGAAACGGCCCTGACAGAGGGCGAAAGCAAAGTGAATATAACCGGACAGCTGGGCGATGTCATGAAGGAATCCGTTCAGATCGCCCTTACGCTGGTCAAAAAATACTTCCCTGAGGAAGCCAAAAGGCTGGAAAAGAACACGCTGCATCTGCATGTGCCGGCCGGTGCCGTGCCGAAGGACGGCCCTTCCGCAGGCATCACCATGACGGCGGCGCTTTCTTCGCTGCTGCTGGGGAAGCCGGTCGATCCCCGTGTCGCCATGACGGGTGAGGTGTCGCTGCGGGGCAATCTGATGCCCATCGGCGGCCTGCCGGAGAAATTGATGGCTGCGCAGCGTGCCGGTATCCGCAGCGTGATCATTCCGCAGGAAAATACGGATGATCTGGACGATGTGGCTGCCGAAGTGAAGGAAAAGCTGGATATCCGGCCCATGAAGCAGGTACGGGAGGTGTTGGAATATCTCGGACTGACTGCCGGAGGAAATGACCGATGATCGCATTTGTAAAGGGAATACTGGAAGAATACTCGGATGACGGCGTTGTGATCGCGACCGGCGGTGTCGGCCTGAATGTGGCCGTTCCGCTTTCGCTGCTGAGCGAGCTCCCGGCTGCCGGGGAAGAGGTCAAGCTTTATACTCATTTTCAGGTGAGTGAGGATGCGATGAAGCTGTACGGCTTCCGCAGCCGCGAGGAGCGCGAGACTTTCCGGCTGCTGCTGAAGGTGAGCGGCATCGGCCCGAAGCTGGCCATGTCGATCCTGTCGGCTGTTTCCATGGATGAATTGCGGCTGGCGGTGGTGAGCGGGGACGTGAAAACGCTTTCCCGGGCTCCCGGCCTGGGCAAAAAGACGGCTGAAAAGCTGATCGTTGAATTAAAAGACAAGTTTTCGGCTGCGGAGATTGCCGCTTCCAGCGGTGCTGTTTCCGCCGGCCCTACCGTGGTGACGGATGCCTACTCCGAGGCCGTGGCGGCGCTGACCGCGCTCGGCTACAGCTCGGCGGAGGCGCTCAGGGCCGTCCGCAGTATCGACGGCTCCGATTCGATGACTTCCGAAGAAATATTGCAGGCGGCTTTCCAAAAGCTGGCCATGTTCTGACAGCGGGGGATTGACGCATGGAGAGAAGGACCATAACCACTGAGCGGCTGCCGGAAGAGGAAAAGCTGGAGCTTTCGCTGCGCCCACAGCGGCTTTCCGAATATATCGGACAGGAGACGCTGAAGGCTACGCTGAAGGTATATATCGAGGCCGCCAAAAAGCGCGGAGAGCCGCTGGACCATGTGCTGTTTTACGGCCCGCCCGGCCTGGGCAAGACGACGCTGGCCGGTATTATCGCAAATGAGATGGGGGCCAATCTGAAGGTGACCTCCGGCCCCGCCATCGAGCGGCCCGGCGAGCTGGTCGCGGTGCTTTCCGGCATGAAGCCCGGAGATGTGCTGTTCATAGACGAGATCCACCGGCTGAACCGCCAGGTGGAGGAGGTTCTGTATCCCGCCATGGAAGATTTCGTGGTGGATATCGTATTGGGAAAAGAGACGGGGGCGCGTTCCATGCGCTATAAGCTGCCGCCCTTCACTTTGGTGGGTGCGACGACCCGCGCCGGAATGCTTTCCGCACCGCTGCGGGACCGTTTCGGTGTGGTCCACCGCCTGGAATATTATACGCCGGAAGAACTCAAGATCATCATCCTGCGCTCGGCGAAGGTCCTGGGCGTGGAGATCGATGAAGAAGGCGCCATGGAACTGGCGAGCCGTTCCCGCGGGACGCCGCGTCTGGCCAATCGGTTCCTGCGGCGCGTGAGGGATTTTGCGCAGGTCCGCTACAACGGTGTCATCACCCGGGTCGTGGCAGATGAGACGTTGCAGCTTCTGAATGTGGATCCGCTCGGGCTGGACCGCGTGGACCGGGGCATGCTCCGGATGATCATCGAGAATTACGGCGGCGGGCCGGTGGGCCTGGAAACGCTGGCGGCGGCTCTCGGCGAGGATGCCGGCACGATGGAAGATGTCTGCGAACCGTATCTGATGCAGAACGGCTTTTTGAAGCGTACGCCCCGCGGGCGCATGGTGACGGAAAAAGCGTATGAGCATTTGGGCTACGGAACGGGGCTGCATTTTACCGAATAGAACTATATCTTGTGGGATCCGGCAGGTTCGATACTGTATTTTGATTTTTTGCTTGCTCTTTTGGTAAGAGCAGTATATACTCTTGGGCAGTGAAGGGGGTACGGCCATGTCAGACAAAACCTTTACCGAGGTAACCGTCAAGGGAAAGCTTTATACGCTGGGCGGCTTTGAAGACGAAGAGTATCTGCGCCGCATCGCAACCTATGTCAACAGCAAGGAAGGGGAACTGAGAAAGGTATCCGGCTTCCTTCGCCAGACGGCGGATTATCAATCCGTGCTGTTGGCCTTGAATCTCGCCGATGATTACTGCAAGGCGGCGGACCGCGCGGCACGGTTGGAAGAAAAGGTTGAAGAGCTTGAAAAGGAGGTCTATAACCTCCGGCATGAACTTGTCTCCAACCAGATCCGATATGAGAACGGAAAATTCTAGGACACTGGAGCTGTTGGCTCCGGCTGGTTCCTATGCAAGCATGGTGGCTGCCGTCAATGCCGGCGCGGATGCCGTCTATATGGGCGGGACCCGTTTCGGCGCGCGCGCTTTTGCCGAAAATCCGGATGATGCCGGCCTGCTGCAGGCCATTGATTATGTCCATATGAACGGCCGCAGACTGTTCCTGACAGTGAATACGCTGCTGAAGGAACCGGAGCTGCGGGATGAATTGAAACAATTTCTTCTGGCGCCCGTGGAACGGGGGCTGGATGCGGTGATCGTGCAGGATATGGGATGCCTGCGCTTTTTGCGTGAGGAATTCCCTTCTTTGCCGGTCCATATCAGTACGCAGGGCACGATATGCGGGCCCGAAGGCGCCCGGATGCTGGAAGCACGGGGCGTTCAGCGCGTGATCCTTCCGCGCGAGCTGTCCCTGACAGAAATCGAAAGGATCGCACGGGGCTGCGGGCTGGAGATCGAAGTGTTTATCCACGGCTCGCTGTGTTATTGCTATTCCGGCCAGTGCCTGATGAGCAGCTTCCTCGGGGGCCGCAGCGGCAATCGGGGGCGCTGTGCGCAGCCCTGCCGCCTGCCTTACGAAGGCGGCTATCTGCTGAATCTGAAGGATCTGTGCGGCCTGAAAACGCTGCCGGCGCTGCAGAAGGCCGGGGTCCTTTCCTATAAGATCGAGGGACGCATGAAGAGCCCCGCTTATACCGCGGGGGTAGTAAGTATTTACCGGAAGTATCTGGATCTGCTGCAGGAAAAAGGGGCGGAGGCGTATCGGGTCGATCCGAAGGACGAAGCCTTCCTTTCCTCGCTATTTGACCGCGGCGGCTTTACGGAAGGTTATTATCGGAAACATAACGGGGCGGATATGCTTCTGCCCGGTGCCAAGAAGGCTTTTATTTCGGCAGATGATGCGCTGCTGGAGCGCGTGAATGAGCGCTGCGGCACATTCAGGCCGCTCGCCGTGCGCGGCGGGGCGGTGCTCCTGCCCGGTGAGCCGATCCTTTTGCGGGCGGAGCTCACGCAGGGCGGCCGGACGGTGACTGCGGAGGTGCAGGGGCCGGACGCTCAGACCGCCACGTGCAGGCCCATGACGGAGGATGCGGTGCGCAAGCCGCTCGAAAAGACCGGAGAAAGCGGCTTTTCGTGGGAGAGGCTGGATATCCGGCTCGGTGAAAATACCTTTGTTCCGGTGGGGCAGCTGAATGCGCTGCGCCGCGATGTTTTGGATCGATTGAAAGAAGAATGGCTGCGGCCGTACCGGCGGGAAACGTCGGTAAAGGCGGCTGTGCGGTCTGCGGAAGAGGATATCCTCGGCGGCTCTGCGGCTGCGCAGCTGCGGGGAGAACGCCTGTCGGTGAGCCTGGAAGATCCGGAGCTCCTGCCAGCTGTTCTGCGGCAGGAGGCAGTCGGAGCCGTGATACTGCCGACCGATACCGTTTCTCCGGCCCTTCTGCGAAAAATGATGCCGGAGATCCGGGCTGCCGGCAAGCATGTCTATTATGCGCTGCCTTATATTTTCCGGCAGGAGAGCGCGGCCTTTTTGGAGGCTGCGGCGGAGGAACTGCGCGGGGCTGCGCCGGATGGCTGGCTGGTCCGCAGCGCGGACGGCTTAGGCTTCCTGCGGGAACAGAAGCTGCCGGGCATGCGTCTCGGCGATGCCGGACTGTATGTCTGGAACCGGCAGGCGATGCGCTTCTGGCAGGAAGAAGGCCTCGACGCTTTTACCTACCCTTACGAGCCGCACGGCTCCGAACTCCGGATGCTGGAAGGCGGACCTCTGCCGGGTGAAATGGTCATCTACGGGAGGATCCCGATGATGGTTTCCGCTCAGTGTCTGCGGAAAACGACCGGCGCCTGTCTGAAAGCGAAGGGAAATGTCCCCGCGGAGGGCACGGCTCCCGTGTTTTTCCTGAAGGACCGGACGGGCGCGAAGATGCCCGTGCGGACACTGTGCCGCTTCTGTTATAATATCATCTATAATGCGGTCCCGCTTTGGCTGGCGGATGAACGCCTGCCGGAAGCGGCAAGGCTTCGGATCGCCCTGACGGACGAGACGCCGGAAGAAGCGGAGCGGATCATCACCCGCATCGCAAGGGGGCTGGCGGGAGATACGGAAAGTCTGAAGCCGCCGGCCGATCTGGCCTTTACACGGGGCCATTTCCGAAAGGGTGTGCAGTGATGCGGGTCACATATCTGTATCACAGCGGCGTGCTGGCCGAACTGGAGAACGTGAATCTGCTGTTTGATTATTACCGGGGCGATCTGCCGCCTCTGCCGGAAGAGAAGCCTTTGCTGGTTTTCGTCAGTCATAAGCACGAGGATCACTTTCGGGGGGACCTGCTGCAGCTGGGGCTGCGTTACCCCGGGGCGCGGTTCATCATATCCCGGGAAGTGGAACGCCCTATCCGGTATCAGACCGGGTATGACGGTTTAAAAGAGAAAATATTTCCCGTGGTCAAACGTGAAAAGTATGATTTTGAGTGCGGAACGGAGAAAATTATCGTAGAAACCCTGCGTTCGACGGATCTCGGTGTTGCTTTTCTGGTCTCGGCGGAGGGGATGTCCGTTTACCATGCCGGGGACCTGAACTGGTGGCTGTCGGCAGATATGGACAAACCGCACCGCGATAATATCCGCAAGTATTACACGAAGGAACTGGAACGCCTGCGGGGACGCCGCATCGATCTGGCCTGTCTTCCGGTAGACGGGCGTATGGGGGAGCAGGCAGGGCTGGGAGCAGCCTATTTCATACGGGAGCTGGAGCCCCATGCGGTGCTTCCGATGCACTTTTGGGATGATTTTTCCGTCCCGGCGGCCTTTGCGGAAAAGGTGCGGACGGACGGCTTCAACACAAAAATATTGCTGCCGGAGCGAGCCGGACAGGTATTCACGGCAAAAAAAGGAGACGGTATATGGGACTGGAAATAAGAAATCTGTCAAAAAAGTACGGTGAAAAGACGGTCGTGGATGATATCAGCTTTTCCATGGATCGGCCCGGTGTCTATGCGCTTTTGGGAACGAACGGCGCCGGAAAGACGACGACCATCCGGATGATGTTGGGGATCCTTGCGAAGGATGCCGGAGAAGTGCTCTGGAACGGAGAGACTTTTTCCGCCGAAAAAGTCAACGTCGGCTATCTGGCAGAGGAACGAGGCCTGTATCCCAAGTACAGTCTGATGGATCAGCTGATGTATTTTGCCAGCCTGCGCGGGGTGGAAAAGAAGGAAGCCGAGCGGCGGATCGCGTATCTGGCGAAGCGGCTGCAGGTAGAGGAATATCTGTATCCGAATGCGGTGAATGCCGCGCCGACCGGCATGCTGGGCGCGAAAAAAGCGCTGCGTATGGACACGCGCCGTACGCCGAAAAAGAAGCCCATGCTGGCAGATCAGCTCTCCAAGGGCAATCAGCAGAAGATACAGCTTATGGTCGCCCTGATTTCCGATCCGGAGCTTCTGATCCTGGACGAGCCCATGTCCGGCCTGGACCCGGTCAATACGGATCTGATCCGCGATATCCTGCGGGAAGAGATCGATAAGGGCAAATATCTGATCATGTCCAGCCATCAGATGGCCACCGTGGAAGAGTTCTGCACGAATATCACGATCATGGACCGTTCGAAGGCCGTGCTGCAGGGAAATCTGAACGATATCAAGAAGAGCTACGGCCGGGTGCATCTGTACCTGAAGACCGAAGAAGAGATCCTGCCGGATATCGAAGCGGAGGGCATCACGCTGCTCAGCCGCAAGGAATTTGAATACGAATTGAAGGTCAGCGGTGAAAAGGCGGCCAACCGTCTGCTGAGCCGTCTGGTGCAGCGCGGCGTGCAGGTGGTGAGCTTCAGCCTGCGGGAACCGTCCCTGCATGAGATCTTTGTGGAAAAGGTGGGTGAGACGCATGAATGAGCGCGGGAAAAGGGAACTGTCGCTGATTACGCGCTTTACCCTTAGACAGCTCCTGAAGGCAAAGGCAAATCGCGTTTTATTGGTGTTTTTGCTGCTGATAGGTCTGGCTGCGCCGCCGGTATATATGCAGATCAATAAGACGGAGGGAACTGCCGAAGAGGAACCGGGCACAGAACCGGAACTCCCGCAGACCCTGACCGTCTATCTGCTGGATGAAGACGGTATGGCAGGCAGCCTGCCGGTCGAGGGGGGCGTTTGGGAAAACATCCGGATCTTGCCCGGACAGGCCCCTGCCGAGCTGCCTGAGAATTCTGTGCAGGCATATCTTACGGCAGAGGAATACGGTTATTCTATCCGCCTGGAAGGACCGGAACAGGCAGCGGAGGAAGCTGCGCATCCTCTGGAGGAGTGGCTGCGTCAGCAGCTGCTTGAACAGGCCGGGCTGAGTGAGCGGGATTGGGCCGTTCTGGAAAAAGGCCTTTCCGTATCCGAAAGGAAATTGGGAGAAGAAGACGATACCGAGGACTTTGAGGAAGCCCAGATGGGCATCCAGATCGTTTACGCGGCGGTATTGATGATGATCTCGATCATTTCCTCCTCGATCATCATGCAGTCCATCGTCGAGGAAAAGACCTCCAAGCTGGTAGAGACCGTGATGGTGGATGTCCGGCCGGAAAACCTGATCTTCGGAAAGATCTGCGGTGTTTTGGTGTTCACGCTCATCCAGATCCTGATCCCGGTCTGCGCGGCCCTGCTTTCCTATTTCGTCAGTGCGCGTTTTATGGATCCTGCGCCGATCAAAGAAATGCTGGGCGGGGTAACGGCTGTTTTGAGCGGCCTGAACGTCGGCTCCGTGCTGATTTTGATCCTGTTTATCATTCCCGCGATCCTGCTGTTCAGCCTTATTGCGGGTGCGGCAGGGGCAGGCTGCTCCACGATGGAGGACCTGAGCGGTGCGACAGCTATTCCGATGCTGCCCATCATGTTCGCGTATATGGTTTCCGTATTCGCGGTATTTCTGCCTGCGTCGGTACTCCGTGTGCTGAGTGTGATCCCCGTTCTGTCTGCTTTCATCGCGCCGATCCAATATCTGAGCGGTGCGATCGGTCTGCCGCTGCTTTTGACAGCCTGGCTGATCCAGTTCGGCTGCTGCATCTGCCTGGCAAAGCTTTCCGGCAAGGTGTACAGGGATCTGCTGCTTTATAAAGGCACCCGCCGGACCGTGCGCGATATACTGAAAATGGCCGCGGGGAAGGAGGCAAGACAATGAAAGGATTCCGGACTGTATTCAGCTTTTCTTTGAAACAGCTGATATCGAATGGCAGTTATAAAAAAGTCACAGCCGTTTTTGCCGTGATTCTGTTCCTGCTTCCTGCGATTTTGATCCCGGCGATCGCCGGCTCCCGGGAGGAAGAAGGAGAACCGGAGATCACGGTCAAGCGGGTCTATTATGTCAATGAAAGCACCTCTCTGACAGGGGAGCCGATGATCCCTCCGGAGCTGGCCGGGACAGAGTTCCTTGTCGGCGGTACTGCGGCGGATGCGGAAGAAAGGCTGCGCTCCGACAGTGAAGCACTGCTGCTTCGCCTCACGGAGGATGAAAATTCTTTTCAGCTGGAACTGACAGTGCCGGAGGAGTCTCCCTATTCCGAAAGCGAACTGTCGATGCTGCTGTCCTGCCTGTATCCGGGCTTTGAGGCGATGCGTCTGCAGGCGGTCCCGGCTGCCATTCCCGCCCTTTTTGCGGAGATCCGAGTGGAACTTCCGGAGAGCGGGGCAGCGGCCGATGATGAAGATCCCGAGGAGAATCAGTTTGAACCCGCGCGGGAAGTCATCAATTTCCTGCTGCCGTATCTGAACACGATGGTGGTATATTTCCTGGTACTGTTTTACGGCCGGAGCGCTTCCAACAGTGTCATCCTGGAAAAAAGCTCCAAGCTGATGGACACCTTCCTGGTCTGCGTGAAGCCGGCGGCGATGCTTTTCGGCAAGGTCGCGGCGGAATGTGCGGCGGCTATCATGCAGTTCCTGATCTGGGCCGCTTCCTTCCTGGGAGGCGCCGCAGCTGGCCTGGGGATCGCAAAGAGCATGCATCCGGAAAAGATGCAGGCCCTGTGGGAATATCTGCATCTGCTGAAGGAAGCTGTGTTCTCCATATCGCTGGACCGGGTGATCCCGGCGGTCCTGCTGGTGCTCGGTTCCTTCTTCCTGTACAATGCGCTTGCCGCCATCGGCGGCTCGCTGGCCTCCAATACGACGGAACTGGCTTCGACGAACGGCTTTTTCACGCTGATCCTGATCGTCAGCTTCCTGCTGACGCTCTATACCGGCGTGCTGGGCGGAAATACCGTGACCGGTGCGCAGATCCTGGATTTTATCCCCTTCTCTGCCGTTCTGCAGACGCCCGCGGGTCTTCTGACAGGCCGGGTGACACCGGCGCAGGGCTTCCTCAGCTTCGGGATATTGGCTGCCGTTACGGCCGTGCTCCTGTATCTGGCAGGCCGGATCTATGTCATGATGGCTCTGTATAAGGGCAAGCCTCCCAAGCCTGCGCAGATCCTGCGGATGCTGAAGGAGAACAGAAGGAAGGAAACCGTCTGAAATGGCAGATATGACTTTACCCGCAAACGGCCGCCGCGGTGCGGAAGTGCGTCTGAAAGCAGGATACCGCTTTCTGAAGCTGACCGAAGCGGAAAAGGCTTTGCTGCAGGCACAGGCATCTTTGCTTTCGGATGAACAGGCCGCTTTTCTGTATCGCATGCGGATGGATTATAACCGCCTGTCTCCGAAGGACGGGCTGGTTCCGTTCTCTTTGGAAAGTGTGTGGCAGCGTTGGAAGGTCCTGGCTCCTTTCGCGGACGATGCCGCGGCGGTGTGGCTTACGGCGGCTATCATGCTGCCGGGGCTGCGGGGACATTTTGAGTGCTGCCGCCTGTCCCTTCCGGCATATAAGCAGCTTTGCGGCGAGGCCGCGGATCGGCTGCGGGAAATGCTTCCTCTTTCGGGGGCGCAGCCTGCGGATCGGAAGATCGGTGAAGCCCTGCGGTTTTTGGACGGGCTTTTGTCCCTGTGCGGGCTTCCTGCGGAACTGAAGGCGGAGCTTTGCGATGAAAAAAAGGGACAGAACCGTATCCTGTCCCGGCAGCCGGATCTGCGGGAACACCTGGCGGCCGCAAGGCGCGGGACCGGGGAGACCGCAAGTTCCAAAGCACTGACTTTCCTTCATTTTTCCGATATCCACGGCGCGGAGCGCAATCTGGAGGATATTCTGGAACTGGCGGATGCGTTTCGCGGCGAGACGGCCGATATCCTGTTTACGGGAGATATGACCCGTACCAGCCATGAGAACGGCAGCGAGTGGTTCTTCCGGACACCGGGAACGGAGCGGATATTGGCGGTCATCGGCAACCATGATGCGGCAGATAATCCCTGGTATGACTGGGAAGACCTTCTGCCCATGCAGGCGGCTGCGGAGGAATTCATCGAACCGGGGCTGCAGAACGCTTCCGGCGTGCGCCATGAACCGGGCACGACCTTTTACAGCAAGATATATGAGGAAAGCGGCGTATTGCTGCTGGCTCTGGATGTGATGCTTATGCAGCAGGATGACCTGGACAGGCAGTACGCATTTGTCTGCGGGGAACTGAAACGGGCGCTCGCGGAGCATCTGACCGTTATTGTGATGGTGCATGATTTTCCGGCCGTGTATGAGCCTGTCAGCTATCCGCAGGATTGGAAAACCGAACCCTGCGGCCGGGGACTGGATCGGCGTATCCCGGCAGCCATCGACCGCTTCATGCGGGAGGGCGGTGCCTTTACCCTCTATCTGGCGGGACATGAGCATCTGCCCGGCTTTATGCGGGACAGGGAATATCCCCGGCAGCTGTATTCGATCGCCGGCGGAGCGGGGACCTATACCGCTTCGAAGAAGCAGATCCGCCTGCCCGGTACGCTGCAGGAAAATATGGCGCAGTTCGTCACGCTGCAGCCTGCGGCGGGGACCGTCTCCTTTATCCGCATCGGTTTCAGGAGCGATATCCCTTCCTGCGCCCGTCTTGTGTATGACTGCCGGACAGGCGAATTGCGGGAAGGATAAAAACAGAGATATAGGACAAAACGTGTTGGTCAAGGACTGCGAAAAACCTTATAGAACAAGGCTTTTCGCGGTCCGAACTTTATTTGGGGAAGTATGAGGGAGGACAACATGCAAGCAGCGGCTCAGGGGGCTTGGCTCCCCGGCCGCTGCTTTTTGTTGAAGACAATATATCAGAAAAAACTGCCGCTGCACCGGATTTACACCGGAGGCCGTTTCAGAAAAACAGGCGGCGCGATGCGGCCGGCGGAAACGATGCGGCCGTAATAGTTGTTGCGGATGACACCCTCATTGCCGTTATAGGGCAGACGCGGTTCCTCCAGCTCCTCCAGCCTTTCGGTTTCTCCGTTTACATACGCAAGAAGCCGCTTTCCGGCCGTTTCCAAACGGATGAGCAGTCCGCCGTAGCGCAGATCGAAGATCTCCCAGCCGAGAGCTTTATACATCTGCATCCAGCAATGGTAATGCTGCTCGTGCAGGGCTTCGGTCCTGCGGATGATCTCGGGGATCGTATTTTCGGCAATCAGGCGCAGCGCCGCTTTATCGCCGGCCAGATAGGCATCTCTTATCTGCAGCCCCAGCTCGCTTTTCAGCCGCAGAACATGACACAGGCGGCGGTACAGCTCAAAAATATCCCGGAAGGGGTCATTGCGGATGGCCTCGGCGATGCGGCCTTCCAGCTTCGCATAGTGCTCGTTCAAGGCAAGACCGCGGATATTGGCATCGTGAAGGCCGCACAGGGGATCCTGCCACAGCAGATACTTGGACGGATTGCGGCCGCGGGGGTTCCCTGCCTCTACGCCGGGCGTTTCGTCGATATACTGCAAAGCCAGCATATCGTCATAATCACCCTTGGTGCAGAAGCGGAAGCGCTTGCGGACGTGCTCCGCAGACACCTGAGAGCGGTAGCCGTTTTCGGCAAAAAACTGCAGCCCGAGCAGGGTAAGGCGCATATCCGCCTCGGTGCCGCTGTCTCCCCAGACGGTGGCCATGACCTGGCGGATGCCTTCCTCCCGGCAGGCCTGCAGGCCCGGCGTCATGGTGGCAAAGGTCTTGGTCCAATCGGGCCCGAAACCGATCCAGGTCCAGATGCCGCCTGCAAAAATGACATCGCCCAGATTGCGG
The DNA here is from genome assembly GCA_045616945.1 of Lachnospiraceae bacterium. Classification (GTDB taxonomy): domain Bacteria; phylum Bacillota; class Clostridia; order Lachnospirales; family Lachnospiraceae; genus UBA6987. The sequence goes on from JAZLHR010000022.1 coordinate 20,942, forward strand.
TGCCAGCGCAGACGGGAACGGAAATGCTCCAAATCGTAGGTGTAATAATCCCAATAGCAGAACGTGACGCCGGGCAGCTTCTCGGCGGGATCAACGGGACGGTCCGCGTCGTTATGGCTGCCGCCGAACATATCGCTGTTTACCATCGGGGTCAGCCCCATTTCATCGATGACGATCTCCAGCACCCGCTTCAGATGACGGCGTATGACGGTGCCCCGCGGCACGAAACCGTTGCGGTTCAGATAAGTTCCGCGTCCTAAATCCAGTGCTTCATCCATTCCGATATGGATGCGGCGGGAGCGGAAGGGGGCCGAGGCGGCCTTGACCACATGGCGGATAAATGTATAGACCTTTTCATCCTCCGGCACCATGCAGTCCCAGTCCTCGCGGAGGTCACGGTATACATCCCATTTCAGGACCTCCTCCAGATGGGCCAGAGTCTGGATGGCGGGGATCATTTCAATGCCGAAATCGTCTGCGTAGCCGTCCAGCTCGCGAAGCTCGTCATAAGTGTACTTGGCACGCATATAGCCCATATACGGTTCTTCGGGGACGGCAATCGTATCTTCACTGTAGATTATGCACATGTTCAGCCCCATCATGGCCATTTGACGCAGGAAGGCTTTCAGCGCATCCACGGTCATGGCTGCGTAGCCCTGGGACATATCGAACATAGGGCCGTTCAGATCAAAATAGACTGTCTCCTGCAGCTCAAAGTCCGTTTCCCCGTCCTGCAGATGTTCCAGCAGCAGGGAAAAAGCACGGAAAAAGAGAATTCTGCGGGAAAAGTCGAAGCGCAGAGAGGCTTTGCCGCCATGACAGGACACGCCCAGGCAGCTTTCGGCGGTATGTATCAAGACGATCTCCGTACCGCCCTGCGGTACCACCGAAAAATCATATTCTTTTTCCAGCCGGAGAAGTCCTTTTAGTACGTCGATCGCTTCTGCCTGTCCGGCCTCGAAAGAAAGCAGTATCGCCATGGAAATATCCTCCTGAATCAACTTCGGCGCGGACATGCAGCCCTTGCCGTATAAGGGCAGTATAGAGCAATATCGGTCAATAAGCAAGGGCACGATGCCGCGGAAAAGCTGTCACTGCAGCAAAAAGGGGCTGTAAAAAAACGCCTCTGAAATGAGCAGCTCCCGGATTTCAGCAATGGAATCCGGGAGCTGCTCATCTTTAATTGTGGATAATTCAGAAATCTGCCGTTTTGAGTGCACATAAACAGGCCTGTGGATAATC
>JAZLHR010000023.1:0-3535 GCA_045616945.1 Lachnospiraceae bacterium
CGTGTCGGACTGGACCGCCTTCAGTCCCTGCTGCAGAAAATATTGGAAAAGGATGCTTCCCCGGCGCATCTGCATGCCGTGAAAGGCTGTGCACAGGCGATCTACGATACGGCGGACTGCGCCGTCGGCTTCGAGGCTGCAAAGCTGGTCCTGGACGGTCTGGCTGCCTTCGGTGACGATTATCAGTCTCATATCGAAAAAGGTGTATGCACCGAGCATTTCGGCTCCGTTCCCTGCTCGGCCGGATGTCCCGCGCATGTGGATATCCCCGGATATATTGCCTGCATCGGAGCCGGACGGTATGCCGATGCGGTCCGCGTGATCCGCAAAGACAATCCTTTCCCGAGCGTCTGCGGCCTTATCTGCGAACATCCCTGTGAAAAATACTGCCGCCGCAATGTGGTGGACGACGCGATCAATATCCGCGGCCTGAAACGCTATGCGGTGGAGAAGGCCGGCGAAGTGCCTGCCCCTGCCTGCGCTCCCCGGAACGGTAAGACGGTCGGTATCATCGGCGGCGGGCCTGCCGGTCTGACCGCTGCATATTTCCTTGCCCTGAAGGGCTATGAAGTGACCGTATACGAAAAGCGCCGTCATCTGGGCGGAATGCTCCGCTACGGGATCCCGGCCTACCGTCTGCCCGACCGGAATCTGGACTGGGATATCGACGTGATCCTTTCCACCGGCGTGAAGGTGGAATACGGTGTGACCGTCGGAAAAGATATTACCTTCGATGAGATCCGTGCGAAATATGACGCGGTATATATCACGATCGGCGCACACGGTGCGAAGAAGCTGGGCGTGGAAGGCGAAAATGCACAGGGCGTGCTTTCTGCCGTGGAACTGCTTGGCGCCGTGGGAGAAGGGGAGCGTCCCGACTTTTCCGGCAAGCGTGTCGTGGTCGTCGGAGGCGGCAATGTGGCGATGGACGCCACCCGTACCTCCAGGCGCCTCGGCGCGGCCAGCGTTACCTGCGTTTACCGCCGCCGCATCGTGGATATGACTGCCCTGCCTGATGAAGTGGCCGGGGCGCAGGCGGAAGGCTGCGAAGTGATGCAGCTGATGTCCCCCGTACGGATCGCCGTTGAAAACGATAAGGCCGTGGGTCTTGTGGTGAAGCCGCAGATCGCCGGTCCTATCCGTGACGGACGTCCGGCTCCCGTAAATGCCGATGTCCCCGAAGAGACCATCCCCTGCGATATCGTGGTCATTGCGATCGGCCAGGATATCGAAGCGAAGCATTTCGCTGGCAGCGGTATCGATCTGAAGCGGGGAGCCCTGGCGGCATCCCGCGGCGGTGAAGTGAAGGCCGGCGGTGAGAAGATGGACGGCGTATTTACCGGCGGAGACTGCTTCTCCGGGCCCGCAACGGTTATCCGCGCCATTGATGCAGGCAAGGTCGCCGCAGCGAATATCGATCAGTATTTCGGCCTCCATACGCCTATTGAGAGCGGAGTCGAGGTACCGTCGGCCGGTGCCTTCCAGCGCCTTAACTGGGGCCGCGTAAATATGCAGGAACGACCTGCGGAAGAGCGCGCCTGTGACTTTGAACTGATGGAAAAATGCCTGACCGACGAAGAGGCTGCTCAGGAGTGCAGCCGCTGCCTGCGCTGTGACCATTACGGATACGGCGCCTTCAAAGGAGGGAGAGTGTCCAAATGGTAAATATTAAGATCAACGGTGTGCCCCTTTCCGTAGAAGAGGGCAAGACGATCCTGCAGGCTGCCCGTGAAAACGGTTTCCTGATCCCGACCCTGTGCTATCTGCATGAAGTAAATGAAGTGGCGGCCTGCCGCATTTGTGTGGTGGAGATCAAGGGCTGCGAGCGTCTGGCAGCAGCCTGCAATACGCCCGTCGCCGAAGGAATGGAGATCCTGACCGCCAGTAAGCGCGTCCTGGAAGCCCGTAAGAATAATCTGGAATTGATCCTTTCCGAGCATGATTGCCACTGCCCGACCTGTGTCCGCAGCGGCAACTGCACGCTGCAGAAGCTGGCGCAGGAAATGAATATTCTGGACCAGCCCTATGAGGTGAAGCTGGCAAAAAACAACTGGGATACGGCTCTGCCTCTGATCCGCACGGACTCCAAATGTGTGTCGTGCCTGCGCTGCGTAAATGTTTGCGACAAGATCCAGGGAATGAACGTATGGGAACTCCTCGGAATGGGCAAATATGCCGCCGTAGGAGTGCGTGAAGGCAAGAAGCTCACAGACGTGAACTGCACCTTCTGTGGTCAGTGCATTACGCATTGCCCGGTCGGCGCACTGCGTGAGCGGGATGATAGTCAGAAGCTGCTGGATGCAATCGCGGATCCCGAAAAGACGGTTGTGCTGCAGGTGGCTCCGGCTGTGCGTGCCGCATGGGGCGACGGACTCGGTCTGGATCCCACGCTGGCTACCGAGAAGCGTATGGCTGCGGCTTTCCGCCGTATCGGTGTCGATTATGTGTTTGATACCAACTTTACCGCCGACCTGACCATCATGGAGGAGGGCAACGAATTCCTGCACCTGATGACGCATCCGGAGGAATTTAGGCGTCCGCTGTTTACCTCCTGCTGCCCCGGCTGGGTCCGTTTCCTGAAACTGGAGTACCCGGATATGGTGCCGCAGCTTTCTTCCGCCAAGTCTCCTCAGCAGATGTTCGGTGCTGTGACAAAATCGTATTTTGCCGGAAAAATTGGTGTGGATCCGAAAAATATTTTCTGCGTTTCCATCATGCCATGCACCGCCAAGAAGTATGAATGCGACGTGCCCGAGGTCAATGATGCCGGTGCCGGCAAGGATGTGGATATGGTCCTGACGACCCGTGAAGTCGACCGGCTGATCCGGAAAATGGGTATCAATGCTGCGGCCCTGCCGGAAGAAGAATTCGATTCTCCTCTGGGCACCGGTACCGGCGCCGCTGTGATTTTCGGTGCTACCGGCGGTGTAATGGAGGCTGCGCTTCGTACCGCATATTATGTCCTGGAGGGGAAGAACCCCGATGCCGATGCCTTCAGCGTGGTGCGCGGTCTGGATGGCCGCAAGGAGGTCACCGTGACCATCGCGGGCGTTCCGGTCCGTGCCTGCGTAGCCAGCGGTCTGGCCAATGCCCGGCGCGTGATAGAGGATATCCGCAGCGGCGAAGCGGAATATGATTTCGTGGAGATCTTGGCCTGCCCCGGCGGATGTGCCGGCGGCGGCGGGCAGCCGATTTCCGACGGCTGCGAGCTTGCCGGTGAGCGCGGTCAGCGTCTGTATGATCTGGATGCCGCCAATACCCTGCGTTTCTCTCACGAAAATCCTTCTGTGATCGCAGCTTATCAGGATTTCTTCGAAAAGCCTTTGAGTCACAAGGCTCACGAACTGCTTCATACGGATCAGACGAAGTGGACTCTGTAAACGCTTTCTGATACGGAATATCCGGCAGACGAATGCCCGTGCATCCTGTCCGGAGAGAATCATCAGCCGCTGCCGGTTCTCCGGCGGCGGTTTTTTGAAGGTGTGGGCCCGGATGTCCGGCTGGAACAGGGAAAGCAGCTGAAGCATTTCACGAT
>JAZLHR010000024.1:0-9351 GCA_045616945.1 Lachnospiraceae bacterium
ATCGCCCCAAATGGCAGAGGTGCGGGGGTCAAAGAAGCTGGGGACCGTATCCGGCACCCTGCCGCCCCTCTCCTCCTGCTCCCGGCGCATATCGTACAGATATTTGTCGTAGAACGCATTGCAGTCCTTCAGCAGACAGGCAGTTCCGGAAAAGACCTGCGCGTCCCCGGTCCAGCCCATCCGCTCACTTCGCTGCGGACAGTCTGTGGGCACGTCGATGAAATTCCCGGCCTGGCTCCATACCGCATTCAGGATCAGACGGTTGAGGAGCGCGTGACCGGTTTTCACCCTGCCGGTCCTCTCCAGGTCGGAACTGAGCGCCAAACCGCAGAAATCTTCGGCGCCGATATGCGCCGCGCCCTCCGTTTCGGGGCCTGTCACCGTCACTTTGGCATAACGGTATCCGTAAAATGTGAAGCGGGGCTCCAGCACATGTGCCTCCCCGTCGCTGATATATTCGAATTCCTGCCGGGCGTTTCCGAGATTGCCCCGGTAAAATTCGCCCTTCTGCAGGATCTCACCGAACTGCAGGTAAATGCGTGTACCTCTCGGTTCATGCACGCGCAGCCGGAAAATACCGCCGATATTCTGTCCCAGGTCGAAGACCGTATCTCCCGCGGGCGTCGTGATCCGGCGGGCAGGCAGGATCTCCTGCACGCGGACGGGAAGGCTGCGCCGGGGCGTCAGTTTCCCTTCCGGTTCCCTGGCAGGACGTGCCGGGGAAGGGGGCAGCTCGGGCAGCGTCCCGTCTTCCTTCTCTCCGTCATAGATCCCGTCCGAGGTCACCCGGCTGCGCTTCACCATCCAGCTTTCATCGCTGCCGATCACCGATTCCGTTCCGTCCGCATAGCGGATGCGGATCTCGGCGATCATCTGCCGCCGGTTGCCGTACAGATTGGTCCACGGCCCGCCGAAGCGGCCGCGGCCGCTGAACCGGCCCTTATACCAGCCGTCTCCCAGCAGGATCCCGATCTCTCCGCTCCCGGCCCTCAGTTCCTCCGTCAGATCATAGGTCTGGTACTGGACCCAGGCCGCATAGTGATTGCAGTACGGCGTCAGATATTCGCTGCCGATCTTTTTCCCGTTCCAATACGGTACATACAGACCCAGACCGCACACATACAGGCGCGCCGACACGACCTCCCGGCCTTCTTCCGGCCGGACAGTCTTACAGAAAAGCGGATGGCGCTCCGAATCCTCCTGCGGTGTGATCCACCCTGCCGCCCAGGGCTCTTCCATCTTGGCTGTTTCAAAATAGCAAAGCTCGCTTTCCGCCTCTTCGCCGGCATCGCTCCTTACCCGCACCGTCCAGAAATACCGGGTGCGCGGCAGCAGCGTCAGCGGAAGCTCCGTTCCCAGAGAAGAAAGCGCGGCATCCCAGCCGCTGTCATACAGAAGCTTCGATTCCCCGGCATCTCCGTATACGCACAGCCGCGCGGCTTCCTGCTTTTTTCCGGAAGACTCCGCGACCTTCCAGGAAGCTGTCACATGCGGCAGATCAAAGCCCAGCGGATTTACGATATGATTGATTTTTGCTGCATAGATACGCACACTGCACCTCCGGCCTCCCATATCCGGCGTCCCGCGCCGCGGCGGGACCGGCTGCAGGAAGGCTTATTCCAGATATCCTTCTCTTCCCTTTATCCCGAAACGCTTTTCCAGCAGATGCAGCTGCTCGTCGGTGATGGTATTGAGGCGCGGCAGATGCGCGATCTTCATATAGATCTCCGCCCCCTTTTCCGCGGTCTCGATGAGCCCGAACGTCTCGTCCAGGTCCGCGCCGGCACCGTAAATACCGTGCTGGCCCCAGACCACCAGCCGGGAAAGCTTCATTTTCTCTGCCGTAGCTTCGCCGATCTCATTGGTGCCGCAGAGCATCCAGGGCAGTACGCCCACACCGTCCGGGAATACTACGATGCATTCGGTACACATCTGCCAGAGCGTACGGGTGAATTCGCGCTCGTCCAGCGTATGCACGTAGGTCATCGCCAGCAGATTTGCCGGGTGGCAGTGCATGATGACGCGGTTGGCGGGATTGATCTGCAGCCGCACCTCGTGGCTCATCAGATGTGCCGGCAGTTCGGAAGTGAAGCGGCCGCCGTCGGAATAGCCCCACAGAAGCTCCGCCTGCGTCCCGTCTGCCGAAATGCGCAGCAGGCCCAGATTTTTCGCCGGATCGTACTGTACGTTTTTGAAATACTTGCCGGTGCCGGTCACCAGGAAATATTTCCCTGCCAGCGCAGGCGCCGAAAAGCCCGTCGGGATTGTGCGGATGACCTTGTTGACATCCACGCAGTCTGCGATCTCGGCCTCATCCAGCAATACGGAGATATTCCCGCCGTTGCGCTCGTCCCAGCCGTGGTCGTACATATTGGTCGCCGTGCGGACCATTTCCACCATAAAAGGGGCTTCCAGAATGTTTTTCATCATACCACCCTCCTGCTCAGTACATTTTTTTCATATTGATCGATGACCGGATACCACGCACCGTCCTCCGGTACGCCGCAGCGCCGGCAGTATTCGTTCCAGACCTCGCCCAGCGGCAGGGTCTTGTATTCCTCCTGCGCCACCATGAGTTCGGTGAAGCGGCCGCTGTCCTGCAGGGCCTTCTGCTGCGCCGAGGGTGCGCAAAGAGCCGAAAGCAGAGCCTTCTGCGTGTTCCGGAAGCCCAGCGTCCAGGCTGCCAGCCGGTTCACGGAGGCGTCGAAATAATCGAGCGCCATGTGGACGCGCCCCTCCGGGCCTCCGCAGCGCACGATCTCTTTGCAGATCTCCTTCGTTTCATCGTCGAACAGCACCACATGATCGCTGTCCCAGCGCACCGGCCGGGTGATATGCAGCGCGATCTCCGGGAAGAAGGCGAGCAGCGCCGGGATCTTGTCCGAAACGACCTCAGTCGGATGATAGTGGCCGTTATCCATCAGAGGGATACATCTGCCGCGGTTCATGGCCGCGTAGGTCAGGGCAAATTCCGCGGAACCGACCGTATAGCTTTCCACGCCGATCCCGAACACCTTGCTTTCGACGCAGGGCTTCACCTTTGCAAAATCATACGGTTCCGAAAGGATCTCATCGATACTTTCCTTATAGCGCATCCGCGGTCCCAGCCGGTCCGCGGGAATGTCCTTGAAGCCGTCTCCCGTCCAGATATTCATGGTGCAGGGCTGTCCCAGCTCCTCCGCCAGATATGAGGAAATGCGGATACAGGCCTTCCCGTGACGGATCCAGAAGCGCCTGGTCTCCTCATTCGGACTGGAAAGCGTGAGCGGGTCGCACATCGGATGAGAGAAGAACGTGGGATTGAAATCCGCCCCCAGCCCATGCTTTTTGCAGAAGGCAGCCCAGGGGGCAAAATGCTTCGGTTCCAGCCTGTCGCGGTCCGCCCATTCACCGTTTTCAAAGATCGCATAGCTGGCATGGAGATTCAGCTTTTTCGTGCCGGGGCAAAGCTTCAGCACAGTCTCCAGGTCTGCCATCAGTTCCCCGGGAGTGCGGGCACGGCCGGGATAATTGCCGGTGGTCTGGATCCCGCCGGTCAGCGGCTTGGAAGGGTCCGTATCGAAGCCCCGCACATCATCGCCCTGCCAGCAGTGCAGGGACAGAGGGATGTCCTTCAGTCTTTCCATCGCCGCGTCGGTATCCACCCCGAGCGCCGCAAAACGTTCTTTTGCTTCCGAATAACTCATTTATCTGCCTCCATTTGTACTTTCAGATTGCCCAGAGCCGTAGCCTCGATTGGCAGCGCAATGACCTTTTTCCCCGCAGCTTCGGCGGTCAGGCGGTTCAGAAAATCGTTTTTCGCTCCGCCGCCCACGATATACAGGGACGTATAGGTCCTGCCGGTGACAGCCTCCAGCTCCGTCAGAGCGCTGCGGTAACATTCCGCCAGGCTGCGATACGCACAGCGGAAATAGTCCGCAGCCGAGGCAGGCTTTGCGGTCAGGGCCGCGTCAAAGGCCTCCTTCATGCTCCGCGGGGCCATAAATTCCTGCGCCGTCGCGTCCACGATCCCGTCAAAGCCGCTTTTTTCCGCCATTTCCGTGATGGCAGGGAAGGGCATCTCCGGACAGAGCTCTTCCCGCAGCCGGTTCACAAGCCACATACCCATGATATTTTTCTGATAACGGTTATAGTTTACCCCGCCCTCATTGGAATAATTGGCCCGCTCGCTTTCCGCCGTGGTTATCGGGCCGGGGGTCTTCACTCCCAGAAGGCTCCAGGTGCCGGAAGAAATATAAGGCTCGCTGCCCTCCATGGGGATCCCCTCCACGGCAGAGCCCGTATCGTGCGTCGCACAGAGCACGACCCGGATCCCCTCATAGCTTCCGATGACCGTTCCCGGCCTCTGCAGCCCCGGAAACAGATGCGCCGGATAGCCAAGCCGCCCGGTAATTTCCGGGTCGATCTGCCCCGTCAGGGCACTGACCATGCCGCCGGTAGTCGCCTCCGTATATTCGTGTGCCTTGACGCCGCACAAGCGATACATCAGATATTCCGGCATCATCAGACAGTCGGTGACACCCTCCAGCCGCCCGGCCTTTTTATCCGCATACAGCTGATATATCGTATTAAAGGTCATGAACTGGATCCCGGTCCGCCGGTACAGTTCCGTGAAAGGAATGATCGAATGTACTTCCGGGATCACGGCCTCGGTCCGGCTGTCGCGGTAGGCATATACCGGAAGGACCTCCCGGTCCCCCCGCAGCAGCACATAATCCACGCCCCAGGTATCGACGGAAAGGCTCACGATATCGGGATATTTTTCCCTCGCCCTGCCGATGCCCTCTTTCACATGAGCTGTCAGGGACTCGATGTCCCAGGTGAGATGCCCCTCTTGCTCCCGCACGGCATTGGGAAAGCGGTATACTTCCTCCGTCATGATGTTTCCGTTCTCTTTCCAGCCGACAATATGCCTGCCGGATGAGGCTCCGATATCGATCGCCAGATAATATTTCACTTCTGTCACCTCGTTCTGTCAGCAAAAGAGCTTCACTGATACTCCGCTTCTATGATACCTCCGGGCTCCCGTTTCAGTCAACTGTGTGCAATATGTTCGCGTTTTTCATCCGCGGCCTCGTTAATTATGCATATTTGCGCACAAATGCGCAATTTTCCACGCCCCCGCGGCTCAGGCATACAGCACCCGCACCCCTTGCCGGCGGCACTGCTCCTCCAGAGCCTCCGGCAGCTTTGCGTCCGTAATCAGGATATCGATGCTGCCGATATCGCAGATCTTGTGCATCATCACCTGGCCCAGCTTGCTGGAATCCGCCAGCAGAACGGTCTGCGACGCGGCCCGCAGCATACAGCGCTTCACCTGCGTTTCCTCGTCGGAAGCCTCTGTTACTCCCTTTTCGATGCCGAAGCCGCGGCAGGAGATGAAAAGCGTATCCGCATTGATTTCCTCCAGGACCCGGCAGGTTTCCATCCCCACCAGAGACAGATTGTGCTTCCGCATCAGGCCTCCGGTGCAGTAGGTACGGATATTCGCGCAGGAGTTCAGCCGGCTGGCGGTCTTCACCCCGTTCGTGACCACGGTCAGCCCGTCCACACGGCTGAGGAACGGGACCATCGCGCCCACCGTACTGCTGGCGTCCAGGATGACCGTCATCCCGCTTTTTACAAGCTCCGCCGCCTTTTTCCCGATCTTTTCCTTAGCCTGCGCGTGTTCCCTTTCCCGCAGAATGATGGGCGGCTCTTCGGCCCGGCTGTCTTCCAGATACGCCCCGCCGTAGGTGCGCCGGATACCGCCTCCCGCGGCCAGCTTATCCAGATCCCGCCGGATGGTGGAAGGGCTGATGTCAAAGGCTGCCGCCAGCTCCTCTACCTTCACCAGGCCCTGTGTCTTCAGGATCTCCGCGATCTTCTGTCTGCGTTCATAACTTAGCAAGGTTCGTCCCTCCTGTTAAATATGCGTGTTTTTGCGTATATGCGCTTATCTTACCCTCTTCTCGGCAGAAAACAAGCAATATTTACGCACAGTTGACAGTTTTCCGGCGGAAATTTATACTGTTTCACAGAAAATGACCCGTTTGAAGCACCTTTCCGACGGTCTGCAAGGAGCCTGCCATGTTTTATCCTCATTCTCAGAACGATGTACTGTCCGATGCTCTCTTCCTGAACCCGCCTGCGGAATACCGCGGGGCCCCTTTCTGGGCCTGGAACACGCGCCTTGAAAAGGAAACGCTGGCAGAGCAGATAGACGCCTTTGCTCAAATGGGCATGGGCGGCTTCCACATGCACGTCCGCACAGGGATGGACACTCCCTATCTCAGTGAGGAATTTATGGAAAATATCCGCTTCTGCGTGGAAGAGGCCCGGAAGAAAGGCCTGCGGGCCTATCTTTACGATGAGGACCGCTGGCCGAGCGGAGCCGCCGGCGGGCAGGTGACCCGCGAGCACCCGGAATTTGCCATGCACCAGCTGGTTTTCACGCCCTTTTCCTATGAGCAGCTTCCTCGTTCCCCGAAAGCCGCGGGGGGACGCGGCGGCAGCAGCACGGGCGCGGGAAAGCTTCTGGCCCGCTATGATATCCTTTTGAGCAAAGACGGCTTTCTGGAAAACAGCCGTCTCCTGCAGCCGGACGAAGCCCCCTGCGGCACGGTCTGGTATGCCTACGATGAAGTCGTTCCTGCCTCTCCCTGGGTCAACAATGCCCCCTATATCGACGTTTTCAATCCCCGGGCCGCAGCCTGTTTCGCCGAAATCACCCATGAGGCTTACTACCGCCGCTTCGGCAGCGATTTCGGAAGTCTCATTCCTTCCATTTTTACGGATGAACCCCAGCCGGTGCGGCAGGACTCTTTGGCAGAGCCCTTTCAGAAAAAAGACCTGATCCTGCCCTGGTCTCCGGATTTCCCGGAGCGATTCCGGGCCCGATTCTGCCGGGAGCTGACTGCGATCCTGCCGGAGGTCATCTGGGAGCGGCCCGAAGACAAAGGACGCCTCAGCCGCTGGCAGTTCCACGAATTCGTGACGGATGCCTTCTTTACCTCTTATACAGAGACCCTGGGGGCCTGGTGCGAGGCGCACGGCCTTGCTTCGACCGGTCATTATGCGCTGGAGGACACATTGGCGATGCAGGCAGGCTGCGCCGGCGATGTGCTGCGCGGATACCGCGGCTTTAAGGTCATGCCGGGGATCGATCTGCTCTGCGACCGCCGCACCTATGCCACGCCCAAGCAGGTCCAGAGCGCCCAGCACCAGAACGGTGCCGAAGGCAGTATGTGCGAGCTTTACGGCGTATCCGGCTGGGATTTCGACTTCCGCGGCTTCAAGCTGCAGGGTGACTGGCTGGCTGCCCAGGGCATCACGCTGCGCGTTCCTCACCTGTGCTGGATGAGTATGAAGGGTGAGGCCAAGCGGGATTATCCCGTCTGCATCGGCTATCAAAGCCCCTGGTGGCGTAAATTTTCTCTGCTGGAAGACCACTTCGCCCGCATCAATACTGCTCTCACCCGCGGGAAGGCAGATGTCCGCGTAGGGGTCATCAGTCCGATTGAGTCCTATTGGCTGTTCTGCGGCAGCGAAGCGCAGACCAAAACCGTCCGCGATGCGCTGGAACAGCACTATGAATTCGTTACGTCTGCCTTGCTTTTCGGTCTGATCGATTTCGACTATATCAGTGAAGCCCGTCTGCCGGAGCTTTGCCCTGTCGGCGGCAGCCCGCTGCAGGTCGGGGAAATGCAATATGACGCGATTATCGTTCCCGGCTGCAAAACGCTCCGCAGCTCAACGCTGAGCCGGCTGGAAGCCTTCCGCGAGGCCGGCGGCCGTCTGATTTTTCTGGGGGAAAGCCCTTCCCTGCTGGATGCCGTCCCCTCGGAGCTTCCCGCCGCTCTCTTCCGGAAAAGCCTGCACGCTGATTTCGACCGCAGTACACTGCTGAGTCTTCTGGAGGATCTGCGCTTCGTGGACATCCGGGTGACAGGACGCCGCGAAGGAAAAGCCTTCCCGATCGCGGTCGGTTCCCGCACGGATCATCTGCTTTATCAGCTGCGAAAGGACGGGCGTTACCGCTGGCTCTTCATCGCGCGCGGTGACAAACCGCTTTCACCGCAGCTGGACCCGAACCTGAAGGTCCGGATCGTGCTCACAGGCCTGTTCCGGGTCCGCGAATATGATTCGCTCAGCGGGCGGATCCTGCAGCCCGCCGTCAGCTATGAAAGCGGCCGCACGATCCTTTCCCGCAGCTGGTTCCAGCATGACAGCCTGCTGCTCCGCCTGGAAGAGATCCCGCAGTCGGAAGCTTCCGCACCGATGCCGACCATTTCCTCTGCTGTTCCCGCACTTCCCGGACGCAGCATCCTGCACAAGGTGGATTATTCTCTTTCCGAGCCGAACGCTTACCTGCTGGATATGGCAGAATGGTCCGCGGACGGCGGCCCCTTCGAGCCGACAGAGGAATTTCTGCGGCTGGACAATATCTGCCGCGCCCGCATCGGTCTGCCGCTGCGGCAGAAGTTCGTGACCCAGCCCTATATGCTCACCCCGGAAAAACCGTCACACTTTGTCACCCTGCGGATGACCGTCCCTTCGGAAATCGATGCCGCGGGGGTCCTGCTGGCGCTGGAAGACGCGGAAGAGGCGCAGATTTCCTGGAACGGACAAAAGGTCACGGCTGCCCCTACCGGCTGGTATGTGGATAAATCGCTGAAAACCGTCCCGCTGCCGCCCCTGCACCGGGGCAGCAATGAACTGCTGCTTACCTGGCCGATCGGTGCCCGCACCAATCTGGAATACTGCTACCTGCTCGGCAGCTTCGGAGTTCGCGTCGAGGGCGCAGTCAAGACCGTGACAGCCCTGCCTCGCCAGCTGGCCTTCGGAGACTTCACTCATCAGGGCCTTCCCTTCTATACCGGCAATGTTCTCTACCGGATGCCCGTGGAGGTCGGTGCCTCCGGCCGGCTGCTGCTGCGTCTGCCGCAATACCTCGGCGGTCTGGCCGAAGTGCAGCTGGACGGGCAGCCCGCCGGCTGTATCCTGGGTTCACCGTATCTGTTCGATTCGGCAGCGCCGCTCGGGGCCGCTCCGCAAAAGCTGACGCCCGGCCGGCACGAGCTGACCGTTGTGCTTTACGGCACCCGTCAGAACGGTTTTGCCCAGCTGCATCACGCCCCGGGTCCCTATTATTATCAGGATCCCAATTCCTGGCGCAGCACGGGAGACGAGTGGCAATATGAATACCAGTTCGCGCCTCACGGCATCCTGACAAGCCCGGAGATCTGGGAAACATTGTAAATAAAAGCGGGACTGGCAGTCATTTTCCTGTCCCCGTAAATTCCCAAAGTAAATCCCACAGTAGATAAACGCTTGGATTTAGTATGGGAAATCGATGAATTTAGTGTGGGA
>JAZLHR010000025.1:0-7154 GCA_045616945.1 Lachnospiraceae bacterium
TTGGATTTGTTTGTCATAGGATTATACCTCCGTAAAAAAATATGGGATGATTTCCCAAGGTAAATCCTACGGCGAAAAGTTTCCCAGAGTAAATCCAACTTTAATTCCTACTGTGGGATTTACTTTGGGAATTTACTTGCGGGATGCATTTGCGTGAATTTCGAAAAAAGCATTTGACATTTCCGCGGGAATGCGATATAGTATGCCCCGTCGTCAGACAAGCTTCCTTGGCTCAGCTGGTAGAGCGACGCATTCGTAATGCGTAGGTCGCCGGTTCGAATCCGGCAGGGAGCTTTTTTTGTTGCCTGCGCTAAGGTGCAGTCGCATCCGCCGTGCGGCTTCTCTTTACAAATCCGCTTTCATCCCCTATACTGAAAAATCGATATCCGGAACTCGCATATATGAGCAAAGATTGCGATATGTCCGAAGATATGCGCAAAGGAGTACGGTATGTTTATTGATGAGGCCGGCAATCGCTGGTATAAAGGAAATCTTCACCTTCATACGAACATTTCGGACGGGAAACGCACCCCGGAAGAAGCCGAAAGGATCTATTGGTCGGAGGGATATGACTTTCTGGCCGTAACGGATCATTGGGCCCCGAGCGAAGGCGGCCGGTTCCGGGATATGCTCCTTCTTCCCGGCTGTGAATATGATACGGGATCCGCGAGCGGCGGTGAAGTGTTCCACATTCTTTCCGTCTGCGCAGAGCGGGATCCGCTGATAGCGCGCGGTACATCCCCGGAAGAAATGATACGCAGCATCCATGCCGCGGGAGGCCTGGCAGGTCTGGCACATCCTGCCTGGAGCCTGAACAGTTCCGAGGATATCCTGCGCCTGAACGAAATCGATTTTACCGAGATCTATAATTCCATTTCCGGTGCCCCCAGAAATTGCCGGCCCTACAGCGGACTGCTGACCGATCTGTGTGCCGTAAAAGGGCGTATGCTCCCCCTCACAGCGGCCGACGATACCCATTTTTATAAGAAAGAAGAAACCTGCCGCAGCTTTATTTACGTCCGGGCGGATGAGCTCAGTGTGAGCAGCATCCGTGAGGCGATCCGAAAAGGCGATTATTATGCGTCGCAGGGCCCCCGCGTGTCCCTGCATCTGACCGAAAAGGAGATCATCGCCGATTGTTCGCCCTGCGAGGAAGTCGTATTTTTCACAGACATCGTCTGGGAAAAGGACCGTGCCGTTTTCGGCAGCGGCATCACACAGGCGAAGATGCTGCGCAAACCGGGGCAGAGATTTGTCCGTGCCGAGGTCCGCGATGCCGAAGGACGTCAGGCCTGGTCGCAATATGTTGCGCTTTCGTAGTGTCAGACCTTGCTTTTCAAAGGAAAAATGATATAATTAATCGTATTATGCGAAGCATTATCTTGGATTTTCGCATAAGAGCGAAGACAGGAGTTAAGTGATATGAAAGCATACGGTGTAAACGAACTCAGACAGATGTTTCTGGATTTCTTTGCCGAAAAGGGGCATCTTGCCCGCGGCAGCTATTCTCTGGTACCGCATAACGATAAGAGCGTCCTGCTGATCCCCGCCGGAATGGCGCCTTTGAAGCCTTATTTTACCGGACAGGAAGTTCCTCCGAACACGCGTATGGCTACCTGCCAGAAGTGCGTTCGTACAGGTGATATCGAAAATGTCGGCCACACGGCCCGTCATCTGACTTTCTTTGAAATGCTGGGCAATTTCTCATTCGGCGATTATTTCAAGCATGAATCCCTGGCCTGGTCCTGGGAATTCCTGACTAAGGTCGTCGGTCTGGATCCCGACCGTCTGTATCCGTCCGTATATCTGGATGACGATGAAGCCTTTGAGATCTGGAACAAGGAGATCGGTGTGCCTGCGGAACGTATTTTCCGCTTCGGCAAGGAAGATAATTTCTGGGAACACGGTGCCGGCCCCTGCGGTCCCTGCTCCGAGATCTACTATGACCGCGGTGCGAAATACGGCTGCGGCAAGCCCGGCTGCACGGTCGGCTGCGACTGCGACCGCTATATGGAAGTCTGGAATAATGTATTTACCCAGTTCAACGGCGACGGCAAGGGCAATTACGCCGAGCTGGAAAACAAGAATATCGATACCGGCATGGGTCTGGAACGTCTTGCCGTTGTCGTCCAGGACGTGAACTGCGTCTTCGATATCGATACCTTCAAGACTCTGGTCGATGAGATCTGCGCCATCGCCGGTGTCGAATATGAAAAGGATCCGAAGACCGATGTATCCGTCCGCGTGATCGTCGATCATATCCGTTCCGTGACCAATATGGTCTCCGACGGTATCATGCCCTCCAATGAGGGCCGCGGCTACGTGCTGCGCCGTCTGCTGCGCCGTGCGGCCCGTCACGGGCGTCTGCTGGGCATTCAGGGCAAGTTCCTGACCCGCATGGCCGCCAAGGTCATCGAAACTTCCCGCGACGGATATCCCGAACTGGAAGAAAAGCGCGCTCTTATCATGAACGTTCTTTCCGAAGAAGAAGACAAATTCGGCCGGACGATCGATCAGGGTCTGGCGATCCTGGCCGAGATGGAAGACGCCCTCAAGGCTTCCGGGAGCAATGCGCTGGAAGGAAAGGATGCCTTCAAGCTCTATGACACCTACGGCTTCCCGCTTGACCTGACCAAGGAAATTCTGGAAGAAAAAGGCTTTACGGTCGATGAAGACGGCTTCAAAGCTGCCATGGAGCAGCAGAAGCAGATGGCCCGTTCCGCTCGCAAGGGAACGAACTATATGGGCGCTGACGTGACGGTATATCAGTCCATCGATGCTGCGATCACTTCCAAATTCGTCGGTTATACCGCCGGTGAAGCTTCTTCCGATATTATCGTACTGACAGGCGAAGACAGTCTGGTCCAGGCCCTTTCCGAGGGCGATAAGGGGACCGTTCTGACTGCCGAAACGCCTTTTTATGCGACCATGGGCGGCCAGGTCGGCGATACCGGCGTGATCTCCGGCAAAAACGGCGCGAAATTTGTTGTCGAAGAGACCCTGAAGCTGCAGGGCGGCAAGATCGGTCATAAAGGATATGTGGCTTCCGGCATGTTTGCCGTCGGTGATACCGTGACACTGTCGATCGACCCTGAAAGACGCCGCAGGACCGCTGCCAACCACAGCGCGACGCATCTGCTGCAGAAGGCTCTGCGTCAGGTACTCGGCGAACATGTGGAACAGTCCGGTTCGTATGTGGACAGCGAGCGTCTGCGCTTCGATTTCAGCCATTTTTCCGCGATGACTGCGGACGAACTGGCTCAGGTCGAAAATCTTGTAAATCAGAAGATCGCAGAAGCCCTGCCTGTTGTGACTGAGGAGATGAGCCTCGAAGATGCCAAAAAGACCGGTGCGATGGCTCTGTTCGGTGAAAAATACGGCGAAGTCGTACGTGTTGTCCGGATGGGAGATTTCTCCACCGAGCTCTGCGGCGGTACGCATGTATCCAATACTTCCATGGTCGGCTGCTTCAAGATCGTATCCGAAGCGGGTGTGGCCGCCGGTGTGCGCCGTATCGAGGCATTGACCGGCAGCGGCCTGCTGGCATATTACGCAGCTTTGGAAAACAAGCTGAACGCACTGGCCGTGCAGGCAAAAACGACGCCTGACGCGCTGGAGCACCGCCTTGCGCAGCTGCAGGAAGAAGTCAAGTCCCTGACCGCTGAGAACGAGAAATTGAAGAACAAGATCGCCGGTGCATCCATGGGCAAGCTGGGAGACCAGATCAAGGATGTCAAGGGTGTCAAGCTGCTTTGTGCCGCGCCGGAAGGGCTGGATATGAACGGCCTGCGCAATCAGAGCGATAAACTGAAAGAGCAGTTCGGCGACCTGGTGATTGTTCTTGCCTCCGCACAGGACGGCAAGGTAAATCTGGTCGTTTCCTGCGGTGAAGAGTGCCAGAAGAAGGGCGCTTCCGCCGGAAACCTGATCAAAGCGATCGCTCCGCTGGTCGGCGGAGGCGGCGGCGGACGTCCCAATATGGCACAGGCCGGCGGCAAGAATCCGGCCGGTATTCCCGAGGCTCTTGCCAAAGCGGAAGAGATCCTGTCCGGGATGGTGCACTGACACACATTTCGGCTTGCATTTTCGCCGCTCCGTGCGGCTTTTACACATGATATTCCGAAAGAGACGATCTGCTCCGGCAGGCGTCTCTTTTTGTTATCCTGAAGCGCCGCTGCCGGAGTGTAAACAAATGTTCGCATTTTTTTGAGAAAAGGCTTGCATAAGCTCCGAATCGGAGTATAATGATCTATGTGAGACGCAAAGTCTCATTTAGAAGCAGGGGTACCGGATATGAGGTCAAAAGATAAAGGAACGCTGGATACGATCCTGAAATTCGTCAACAGATACTATCGGGAAAGCCGCCTTTCGCCCACGATCAGCGAAGTCGCAGCCGGTGCAGGCGTGCCGCGCGCGACCGCTCACCGTTATCTGACGGAGCTGGGTGAAAAAGGGCTGCTCGCATACGACAAAGGGATATCGGCTGCGCCCGAAAGCGCCAAAATGAAAACGGACTATATATCCGCCCCGCTGGTGGGCTCCATCCGGTGCGGCAATCCCGAAGAAGAGGAAGAATTCGTCGAAGAATATGTCAGTCTGCCCGTTTCCCTGTTCGGCAGAGGGGACTTTTACGTCCTCCGGGCCAAGGGCGATTCCATGACCGACGCCGGGATCGAGGAAGACGATCTGCTTGTCATCGAACGCGGCTGCCCCGCCCGTGAGGGGGATATCGTCGTTGCGCTGGATGAAGACAATCAGAATACGCTGAAACGGTTCCGCGGCTTTGACGAGGCCGAAAAGTGCTTTGTCCTCGGCTATGAAAATGAAGCAAACTATCCCGGCAAAATCATAAAGGTGAAGGAGCTCCGGGTCCAGGGAGTCGCCCGCCGCGTCATAAAGGCCCTCTGAAGCAGTTATGGAAAGGACATATATCTGTATCGACCTAAAATCCTACTATGCGTCCGTGGAGTGCGTTTACCGCGGGCTCGATCCGCTGAAGGCCGATCTTCTGGTCGCGGACGAATCCCGTTCCGACCAGACGATCTGTCTGGCGGTGTCGCCTTCCCTGAAAGCGAAGGGAGTTCCCGCAAGGCCGCGGCTGTTCGAAGCCAGGCAGAAGATCCGGGAATATGAACTGCTTCACCGTACGAAGGTGGATTTTATCATCGCGGTCCCGCGGATGGCTGAATACGAGCGGATCTCGGCGCAGATCTACGCGATATATCTGCGGTATGCGGCGCCGGAGGATATCCACGTATATTCGATCGACGAATGTTTTGTTGACTGCACGCACTATCTGAAGGCCTATATGCGGGAAGCCGAAGCCGCCGGAACGAATCCGGCCCATGTCATGGCCATGACCATGATCCGGGATGTGCTGAAAACCACCGGCATCACCGCCACGGTGGGCATCGGCACGAACCTGTATCTGGCCAAGGTCGCGATGGATATCGTCGCGAAAAAGGCGCCGGCCGACGAAAACGGTGTGAGGATAGCGGAGCTCAACGAGGATTCCTACAAATATCTTCTGTGGGATCACAAGCCGCTGACCGACTTCTGGCAGATCGGTTCCGGCAAGGCCAGGCGCCTTGAAAGGGCTGCTATGCACACGATGGGGGATATCGCGGCCCGGACAGAGTGGGACGAGGAATTCTTTTATAAGACATTCGGTATCGACGGCGAGATCATCATCGATCACGCCTGGGGCATCGAACCGGTCACGATGGAAGATATCAAATCCTATAAAAGCGGGAGCCGCAGCCTTTCGAACGGTCAGGTCCTTCCCCGTCCCTACAAATACGGTGAAGCCAGGATCGTTTTCAAAGAGATGATCGAAGTCCTGTGTGCCGATCTCTTCGCGAAGAAGCTCGTGACGCCGAGATGCTCCTGGTGGGTATCCTATGATTTCAGAAGCCTGGAGGCATGCCCCGGCTACGACGGTCCTTTGAGCATCGACTTTTACGGGCGCGTCCATCCGAAGCACAGCACAGGCCGCGTCAGGCTCCCGATGACAACGAACAGTCTGCATATCATTGCCGATCCGATGCTGAAGCAGTTCGATGAAAAGACCGATCACCGGCTTCTGTACCGCAGGCTGGGCGTATGCGCCGAGGAGGTGCAGGACGATTCGGCTTCCTATCAACTAAATCTGTTCATCGATTTCGAGGCGCTCGAACGGGACCGAAAGCTTCAAAGCGCTATGCTCGAGGTGCGTAAGAAATACGGAGCCGATGCCGTTTTCAAGGGGCTGGATCTTTTGGAGGGTGCGACCGCCCTGGAACGCAGCCGGCAGATCGGAGGCCACCGGGCATGAGTGCTTCCGTTACGGGAGGTAAAAAAGCATGACCGCAGTAGGTGTAATGGCTATGCCGGCGGATTTTCGGTACAGAGAAGTGTTCCTCAAAGGGAAGCCGCAGCATGACCGCTGGGATCCCTTCCGGGTCAGACATCCGGTGATGGAATCCGGCCGCCGCGCCAAAATATTTTCACCGTTTGACGCACTGAGGGGCTTCAGCGAGGCAGTTGTTTCCAAAGATGTGATATACGAGCCCAGAACAGAGCTTTGGGATGACCGGGAGGAACTTGACCGAAGGCTGCGGATCCTGAAAGAGCTGACGCGGAACCGCCGTATGGCACGGGCAAATCAGGCTCACGTGACGGTCACGCACTACACGGCCTGTACGGATAAGAACAGCGAAGCATACGGCGAACGGGGACTGTACAGGAAGAGCAGCGGGATCTGCCGGAATGTCGATCCCGATATCACCCGAAGCATTCTGATAGACGAAGAGCGGATCTCATTCGAAAATATCCGCTGGATCGAAAGCGCCGACGGATTATTCGAAGCAGGATGCCGGAACGAAGACCTGTGGACCGATTCGGAGGATATACGGGACAGATCGTCATAAGATACTGTGGGGGAAAACAATCGGCGAACGTGCAGGGGATATATAACACGGAAATACTGAGCGCATATTACCGTAAATTCCCAAAGTAAATCCCACAGTAGATAGACGCTTGGATTTAGTATGGGAAATCGATGAATTTAGTGTGGGAAAAGGAGAAAAAACAGGAGAAAATCGGGAAAATCAAAGGATTTTTTGCATGTGAAATAAGCCTGGAATATAAATTTCCCAGGGTAAATTCAGCTTCAG